>JAEEVG010000055.1 GCA_016290835.1 Bacteroidales bacterium
TGGATCCTCTACCGCTTCGGCCACACGACCAATGCCAAGACCAACTACGCCACGGCCCCGGAGGGCGGCGTGGGGCTGGAATGCGACAAGATGAACCCCGAAGCCGTCCGCGCCTTCTGGGACCTGTATCCCCGGCAGATCATCGAAATCGCCGGCGAGGAGACGGGCCGGACCTTCAAACGTTTCGAAGTGGACAGCTACGAAGCCGGCGGCCAGGAATGGACACGGAACTTCCCTAAAGAGTTTTCCGACAGGAAGGGTTATGATATCCTCCCCTGGCTCCCCGCACTGGTCGGACAGACGGTCCGCAGCAAGGAAGAAAGCGACAAGGTGGTCGGGGACTGGACGGCGACCGTCAAGGACCTGTTTGCGGAATACTATTACGGGACCCTGAGCAAACTCGCACACGAAAACGGTCTGGAGCTTCTGGTCGAGCCTTACGGCACGGGCCGGGCCCAGCCCTTCAACCCGATCGATACGGACCTGCTGATCAGCAGACTGGATCCTGCCGACCCCGTCGCAGCCGAGTTCTGGACCCAGCCCCTCACCTGGGGATGGCCTGAGGTGCCGATGGTCGTCGCCGCCGCCCGGCGCAGCGGCCGCCAGACCATCTATGCCGAGGGTTTCACCTGTATTCCCGGCTTCGCCTGGAAGGATGACCCGAGCGGCCTCAAGACAGTCGGAGACAAGGCTTTCTGTCTGGGCATCAACGGATTCATGTTCCACGCCGGGGCGCAGAATCCCTGGACCCAGGTCAAGCCGGGCATGACCTTCGGTCAGTGGGGCACGCAATGGACCCCCGGTCAGACCTGGTGGAAGGATGGCGCCGACAAGCTCTTTACGTATTTCACGCACTGCCAAGAGTTGCTGCGCCGGGGGCGCTTCGTCGACGACTACACTTCCCAGGAGCCGACCCTGCTGGCGGACGACAGCCGCGTACAGTGGATCCACCGCGTCGATGACGACGGGACGGAGTATTTCTTTGTGGCCAATACCGCCGACGAGCCCGTCTCCGCCACGCTCACCTTCTCCCTCCAGGGGAAAGTCCCCGAGATCTGGGACCCGAAGACTGTAGAGATCCGGGATGCAGCCTCCTGGGCCATCCAGAACGGCAAAACCCTGGTCCTGGAACCTTTGGAACCCCGCGGGTCACGCTTCATCGTGTTCCGGAAGGCAGCCCGTGATGCCGGTCCCGGCTTGGAAGACCGCTCGCCGAAGTTCGACGCAGCCGCCTCTGTCGAAGGCCCCTGGACGGTCACATTCCCTGAAGGTTGGGGCGCTCCCGCTTCCATCACGATGGACAAACTGGCGTCCTGGAGCGACGCTGAAGACAAGGGTGTGAAGTACTTCTCCGGGACGGCGACCTACACCACCACGTTTACGGTAAACCAGCTTGACAGGAAGTCCGCCTACTGCCTCGACCTGGGCAAGGTCAGGAACCTCGCCGTGGTCCGGGTCAACGGCCGGGACGCCGGCACGCTCTGGACCCCGCCCTTCCGCGCAGACATCACCCGTCTGCTGCACAAGGGGCAGAACACCCTGGAGGTCGAAGTCTCGAACCTCTGGGTCAACCGGCTGATCGGCGACGAGTTCGAACCCGACGACATCGAATGGTCCGCCGGCGGACGCGGCGGACGGGGGCAGCAGATGCTGAAGGTCCCCGAGTGGCTGGCAAAGGGTCTCCCCCGGCCTTCCGCCGGCCGCAAGACAGTAGTCATCTACAAGGCCTTCACCAAGGATGATCCGCTGGTGGAGTCCGGACTGATCGGCCCCGTCGAAATCCTTCGCACCGACCGCTAGTATTGATTGCCAGGCATTTACAAAACGACCTTCGGAAAAAACTCCGAAGGTCGTTTTGTAAGTAATTGAGGATCTGTGTCAGTCAATCAGGCTGTTCTTCTCGGTGGTCCAGCCTTCGCGTTGCGAGAGGCCGCAAGGATCGCCCTGGAACATCTTGGCCGCCTCCTTGTCTCCCTTGAGCTGCCACTGCAGCCAGGCGAGGGCCGGGACGGTGAACTCGCCGCCGTGCGGCTTGGCGTAGGTGCCGCCGTGGCCGACCGGATAGTTGGCCGCAAAGGCGGGGACCTTGGTCAGGCGATGGAAGTCATCCATGCCGTTCTGGTAGGCAATGTCGGTCTCGCCGCCGAGGATGTAGATGACCGGGACCGTGATTTTCTGGAGCTTCTCCTTCTCGGGCATCGGCATGCCGGGCACGGCACCGGCCGGGTTGATGAACAGGCCGCTGTTGCAGATCATCAGGGTCTTGAGACGCGGATCCGCGGAGTTGTCGAGGGTCTGCAGGCCGCCGCAGGACATGCCGGCGGCTGCGATGGCATCGACATCGATGCGACCGTAGTACGGGCTGGCCTTGTCGGCGTTCTGGGCGATGGCCCACTCCACGGCCTCGATCTGCTGGGCGGAGGTGGACTGCGGACCACGGTAGCGCTCGTCCGTCATCGGGATGTAGCCGGTGGCGATCACGAGGAAACCGTGTGAGGCGATTTCATTCAGGAAAAGATAATGCTCCCAGGGGGAATTCACGCAGGCGCCGTTGCCCCATACCAGGACCGGCAGCTTGTTGTTCTTGCCGAAGGGGGCGAGGTTCTGCGGGGCGAAGATGGTGTGGGCCGCGAGCGAGGGATCCTCGAGCATCAGGACCTTGTAGGGGCCGGTGCCGCCTTCTTCGACGACCCGGGACTGGGAGGCCACCGGGGCGACCTCCTTGGGAGCGCAGGCGGCCAGGACAAGCCCGGCTGCGACTGCCAGCAATGCGATTCTCTTCATAGGATGGATATGGATTTTGGTTGAACGGATGTCAGCGGCCGAAATTGATCAGGGCATCGTCGTGGTGGCGCGCGCCGCGGCACTCATCGTCCAGGATCATCGTGAAGCCGTTCTCCTCGCTGTAGGGCTCCCAGGTCGGGATGCCCGGGATGTTCGGGTCGCCGGTCTTGATGAACGACAGCCAGATGTCGCTGACCGTCTCCTGGAACTTGTAGGCCCGGTCGGTGCCGCCCGTCATCTCACGCATATTCTGCACGTTGTTGAACATGAAAGGCAGCTCCATCCCGTGGCTGGCGCCCAGTACATTCTCCTTCGGCATCCAGGTGAAGAGGTACAGGTAGGCCGGGGCGCCGCCCTGGCGGGCCTTGGCGGCCGCCTGGCGCACGGCGCCACCGCGGAAGTTGAAGTCGGCGTAGACGGCGTCCTTGAGCGGAGCGTCCGGATAGGCGGCGCGGAAGGCCTCGAGGAACGCATCCGCGCGGTCGCGGTAGCGACGCGACAGCTGCTCGCGGACCGCGGCCTCGGAGCCGTCGATCCCGACATCGAAGGTGAACTCGTTGAAGTTGGTGCCGACCAGCAGCGGGATGTCGCGGCTGAGTTCCGGCGCCTCGGTCTGGCCCGGCTTCATCGCGATGATGGTGCCGTCGCCCACAGGGCCGGCGCCGGCGCGCACCTGGCGGGAGGCCGCCAGCAGCTCGTCATAGCTGAACCGGGACAGGTCGGCGTCCGGGCCCGGCTTGACGCCCAGGGCCTTCACGAAGTCGATACCCTGCTGGCGGGTCGCCGCCGGGTCGGCCACGTTCAGGAACGAGCCGCTCTGCACCACGGCCCGGCGGAACAGGCCCTTCGCTGCAGGCATCGCCAGCAGCGCGGACACCTTGCCGCCACCGCCGGACTGGCCGCCGATGGTCACGGACGCAGGATCGCCGCCGAAGCGGGCGATGTTGTCTCGAACCCACTCCAGGGCCTTGACGATGTCCTGCTGCCCGAGGTTGACGGACTGGGCATACTTGCCGCCCAGGCCGGTCAGGTCAAGGTAACCCAGGACATTGAGCCGGTGGTTGATGTTGACCACCACGATGTCGCCCTTCAGCGCCAGGGCACGGCCCTCGTAGCAGGGCAGGTCGTGGCCCGAGCCGCTGGAGTAGCCGCCGCCGTGGATCCAGAGGAACACGGGGCGCTTCTTGCCGTCGGTGATGGACGGTGTCCAGACATTCAGCACCTGGCAGGCTTCGTCCATCGGCTCCAGGAAGAACTGGTTGCCGAAGCCGTAGTCGGTCTGGGTATTGTTGTCGTTGTAGTTCAGGGTCTCGGTCTGGGGCGTCTGCGGGCCATAGAGCTTGCACTGGCGGACGCCTTCCCAGCGGTCGGGCGCCTGCGGGGGCATGAAGCGCTCCGCCTTGGCGTAGCGGATGCCCTTGAAGGTGTAGATGGCACCGTCGAGGTAGCCCTCGATGGTGCCGTAGGTGGTCTCCACGCGGGTGTTCTCCCCGGCCGTGATGGCGCCGTCCGCGAGGTATTTCTCCGGGGCTTTGGGGGCGCAGGCGGCGCAGAGGAGCGCCGCCGCAGCCAAAAAGATGGATTTGCGCATATTCGGTTTGTCTTATTCTGCCTGGAAGGTGACGGTGGACGGGGTCAGGCCGTCGGAAGTGACCGTGACGGTGACGGGGCCCTTCTTGTCCGCGGCCACGATGCCGAGGCACAGGCCGGAGAAGGCCTTGCGCTCGGAGGCCTTGACGGAGCCGAGATCCTGCATATTGCCGTTCTCGACACCGATCAGGCGGCCGCCCTTGACACTGAATTTCACGAGGTTATCGGTGATGGGGCAGATGTTGCCCTGCGCATCGAGCACCTCCACGGTCACGTGGGCCACGTCACCCGGCTCCGCCTTGAAGGACGGCCGGTCCACGGTGGCGCGCAACTGCGCGGGGGCGCCGGCGGTGCGGATCACCTCTTCGAAGGTCTCGCCGTTACGCTGGCCGACCACCTTGATCTCGCCGGGCTGATACTCCACGTCCCAGGTCAGGTGCAGGTCGGCCGTGGTGGCGTAGCGCTTGCCGGGGGCGTACTGTGCCCAGCTGACGTCCACGCCGCGGCGCGGGAATTCGGTCTCCTTCTTGCCATAGGACTTGCCGTTGACGAAGAGCTCGACTTCCTCGCAGTTGGTGAAACAGGCCACCTGGATGATCTTGCCCTCATTGCCGGCCCAGTTCCAGTGCGGGAGCAGGTGGAGCACAGGCTCGTCGGACCAGATGCTCTTGAAGAACCACCAGCCGTCTTTCTTGAAGCCGCAGTTGTCGATATAGCCCGAGGTGCTGCCGCGGGAAGGCCAGCCGGACTCGCCGTAATAGTCGATGCCAGTCCACATGAAGTCGCCGATCACGTAGTCGTAGCTCATCGCAAAACGCCAGCGCTGCTCCACGTCAATCAGATTGCTGTTGATGATACCGCGGTTGGAGCGGCGCATGTTGCGCATCATCTGCTGCATCTGCGGATTGTTCATCTGCTGCGGGGAGAAGCCGTTCGCACCGGCCCCCATCGGACGGGCGGGCTCTGCGTCGGGCAGGGTGTACTGCCGGCGGGCGCCGCCGTAGCCGGAGGACTCGGTGGCCACCACGCGGCGGTTCGGGAACTCGGCCTTGTCCAGGGCATAGTTGACTTCGCGGCGGGTGCGCCAGCGGTCGGGATAGTTATAGCCGACGATATCATTCTCGAAGGCGGCGAGAAACTCCGCCGAGGTCGGGGTGTTGGACGCGATCTCATCGTTGCCGGCGGTCACCAGGCGGGTCGGATCCAGCTGGTGGCAGTAGTCGATCATCTCCTTGGCCACGATGGGGCCGATCTCGTTGCGCTGGTCGCGGATCTCGTTTCCGATGCTCCACATCACCACCGAAGGGTGATTGCGGTCGCGGGCCACCATCGCATAAAGGTCGCGGATGTGCCACTGGTCGAAGACGAGGTGGTAGTCGAAACGGTTTTTGCCGGAGACCCACTGGTCGAAGGCCTCGTCCATCACCAGCATGCCGTGCTTGTCGCAGAGGTCGAGGAATTCGGGTGCGGGCGGGTTGTGGGCCGTGCGGATGGCGTTGCAGCCGCCTTCCTTGAGGATCTCGATGCGGCGCTCCCAGACGCGCTCCGGGACGGCCGCGCCCACGGCGCCGGCGTCGTGATGGAGGTTGACACCCTTCATCTTGACCTGCTGGCCGTTGAGCAGGAAGCCGCGGTCCACGTCATATTCGATGGTGCGCACGCCGAGGGTCCCCTCGACGCAGTCCACCGCCTTGCCGGAAGCGAGCAGCTCGGAGCGGAGGGTGTAGAGATAGGGATTTTCCGTGTCCCAGAGCTTGGCAGCGGGGATCTCGATGTTCTGGTCGACCGTCTGCGAGCCGCCGGCGAGCATCTGGACCGCGGTCTCGACCGTGGCCACCACGGCGCCTTCGGCATCCAGCACGCTCTGGCGGAGGGTCAGATCGCGGGCGCGGGTCTCCCCGTTGGTGATATCGGAGTGGATCTGCACCTTGGCGGTGCCGTCCTTGACTTCAATGGTATGGTGGAAGATGCCCCATTTGTCGAAGCGGGTCTTGGGCGTCGCGACCAGGCGGACGTGGCGATAGATGCCCGAGCCGCTGTACCAGCGGGAATTGGGTTGCTGGGAGTTGTCCACCCGCACGGCGATCACGTTGCCGCGGGCCTTAAGCACCGGCGTGAGGTCATAGGAGAAGCTGGAGTAGCCGTAAGGCCAGGTCCCCAGGCAGACCCCGTTGACCCAGACAGTGCTGTTCATATAGACACCGTCGAACTCGATGGAATACAGTTTATCCTTGCTGAAACCGGGCACGTCGAAGGATTTGCGGTACCAGCCGGTCCCCATCGGGAAGAAGCCCACGCTCCCCCCGCCGGGGTTCTCGCGCAGGTTCTCGCCCTCGAGGCTCCAGTCGTGGGGCAGGTCGAGCTTGCGCCAGGATTTGTCATTGTAGCCGGGCGCCTGCGCGCCGGACGGATCGTCCTGGACGAAACGCCAGTTGGCGTCGAAGGGGGTCACAATACGGGAAGATTGTGCAGATGCCACCGAAAATGCAGTGAGGAGCACGCACACCAAAAAAAGAAGTCGTCTCATGGGTTATCGGATTTTTCTATAAAGATAGTCATTCTTCAGGAATTCCGGCCTGCTGCCCGACATAATCCATATAACCAAATTATTACCCATAACCATTCAAGTATTTTACAGACGGCAGGCCGGTTCCCGAATGCCAAACATCGTTCGTTGCAAAAATACGGCTTTGCATCCGTCCGGGATGACACAGAAAAGACAGATGATGACATATTTCCCTCCGGCGATTCAAAGACACAAAATTATTCGTATCTTCCTGTCAGAAAAGATGGAAAAATGAGATATCTGCACTTCTTACTGTTCGCGTTGCTGCTCCGGGCGGCGGTCCCGGCAGTTGCGCAGGAGCCGGCATTCGGCAATTTCCAGGACCGGACGGCCTTGTTTTCCGTTCGGAGTCTCGCTCAACAGGACGATGGAACGGTCTGGTTCGGTACGGACCGCTGCCTGTACAGCTTCGATGGCTACGACCTGGTCCCCTACCCCTGTCCGGACGGACATATCCAGATCAACAAGCTCATCTACTGGGACGGCCGCTTGCTGCTGGCCACCAACGACGGCATTTATTCTTTCCTGCTGGACAAACGCGCCTACGTCCGGGCCACCCCTTTTGACGACGACCTGGTCCGAGACCTGCTGTCCGTCGGTGAATACATCTATGTGGCCTCGAAGAACGGGTTTTTCCGCTACGATCCCGAAGCGGACACGGCCACCCGGATCGACGACGGCAATTCCTTCTCCCTCGTGCTCGCAGGCGAGGACATCTATGTGGGCCTGCTCACCGGGATCGGACGTTACTGCCTCCCGTCCGGCACCTTCGAACGCCCGTTCCCGGCCCTGCTGGTCCGGATTGTAACCTGCATCCTGCCGGACGGAGAGCATCTTTGGGTCTGCTCGCCCACCCACCTGTTCCGGGTCCGCCGCTCCGACGGGCACGTCGACGCGAGCGTAGCCCTCCCGATGCCCAAAGCCCTCTGGCAGGGCCCTTCCGGCCGCCTCCTGATCGGTACGGACAACGGACTCTTCCGCTATGATCCCGCGGAGAATGTCCAGGAAAGGATCCATCCCGCTGTGACCTGGAATATTATGGAAGATCGCGACGGCGACCTCTGGTTCGGCACCGAAGAAGGCCTGCTTCACCTCCAGCAATCTCCGACCCTGCGTCCCGTCGAGGGACTCACGAACAGTGGTAACGCCCACTACAACGTCCTGCTGCGCGATCGCAAAGGCCGTCTCTGGGCCGGTGGGTCGGGCGGCTTATATCAGGTATCGGAAGACGGCCAGACCCGGCATTATGCCATGGACGCACCCGATTATCGCATCCCGCACAACAAGGTCCGCAGAATCGTAGAGAGCCGGCAGACAGGTGATGTTTATATCGGCTCGGACGGCGGCATCCTCCACTACGACGAGGCGAGCGGGCAGATGTTGCGGATGCTGATCCCGGGTAACAGCAATTGGATTTACGATCTGTTGCCTCTCGGGAATGAACTCTGGGCGGCCACTTTCGAAGGGGTGTACCGACTGCGACTCGACGGCAACGTACTCAACCGCTACCGCCAGCAGGAAGGACTCAGCTCCGATGACGTTGCGCGCATCGTGCAGGACAGGCAGGGCCGCATCTGGGCGCTGACGCGCGACCAGCACGTCTTCCGCATCGATCCCGGCACCGGTGAGGTCCTCCGGATCGACACCGGACCCGACCAGCCGGACTGTATGTGCTCCGACAACGACGGCTGTATCTGGGTGGCCTCCGGCAACCGCATCTCCCGTATTATCCCCGAGGCCGGCGGCGTCGAAATACGTTCGACACAATTCCACCCCGACGGCAACATCGAACCCTTCTCGCTGATCGAAGCGGAAGGGCGGATTTGGATCTGCACCTCCCAGACTCTGTTTTCCGTCGGCAAGGATGAACTGGACATCCGGAGTTTCAGTACCTATCGCAACTATGTAGCCTTCGAGTACGACCCTTTTGAGCGGAGCCTGCTGCTCGGTGCGGCCGGAGGGGTGGACAGGGTCCGCCTCGAGGATATCCGGCGCTACTATGAAAGCACCCCCTCCACGATCATCATCACCTCCCTGGTAGTCAACGGACAGCGCCGGATCGATCCCCGGGACTTCTCCGGCGAGGTCCTCCAGTTGCCGCACAACCAGAATCATCTGGAGATCTCCTTCTCCGACTTCAACTTCAACGACGAGATCCCGCACCGATTCGACTACCGGCTCGACAGCCGGCGCGAGCATTGGTCGGGGACGGTCGTCGGCAACAAGGTAACCCTGACCGGACTCCGTTCGGGCCGCTATAGTCTCTCGGTGGCCCCGGCCGACACCTCTTCCAACCCCGCAAGAATCCTGTCCTTCCGCATCCGGTCCTCCTGGCCGCTCTCGCCTCCGATGCTTCTGCTGTATTTCTTACTATTCGCCGCCATCATATACAGCGTCGTCAAATTGGCCACGATGCGGCGTTACCTCGAGCTGGAGCGCCGCCAGCGGGACGAGCTCATCGAGCAGTCGCGCCAGAAAGAAGCCTTCTTCCAGGATGTCGCGCACGAGTTCAAGACCCCGCTCAGCCTGGTCATCGGCCCCCTGGGCAAACTGATCAAAGAAGCCGCTCCCGGGACGGACATCACCAACCTGGAGATTGCGCGCGACAATGCGATGCGGCTCAGCACGCTGATCCACCATACCATCGACTATTACAAGGACACCGGCGGCGTGGCCGACTCCCTGATCAGTTCGGAGGTCGAATTCGTAGACTTCGCCCGCAGCATCTTCGAAGCCTGGCGGGACAATTTCCCCAAGCACGAATTCATCTTCAGCAGCAGCCACCCCACCATCCCGGTAAACATTGATATCGTCAAGATCGAAACCGTCCTCAACAACCTCCTCTCCAATGCTTGCAAATACACCCCGGAAGGCGGCTCCGTACTGATGACCCTTGACCGCGACGACCATGGACGCCAACTGCTCATCAAAGTTTCCGACACCGGTATCGGCATCCCCCGGGAAGAGCAGCCTTTCGCCTTCCAGCGCTATTTTGAGTCCTCCCGCACCAAGTCGGGCGGCTATGACAGCACAGGTATCGGCCTGTCCGTCATCAAGAAATATGTCGAAATGCACGGCGGTCAGGTATCTTTGTCTTCAGATGAAGACGGGACCACCTTCAGCATCCTCCTTCCCTGCCTGGCAGACAGCACCCCGTCTGCCGCCGGCACCCCCGGCGCACCGGTGGACGAGGATTCCGACAAGCCGCTCATCGCCATCGTGGACGACAATGCCCAGATTTGCAATTTCCTGGAAAGTCTGCTCAAGGACGATTACCGTTGCGTGTGCTCGCACAATGGCAAAAGCGGTCTCAAACTTTGCAAGGATGTCATCCCGGACCTCATCATCTCCGATGTCCTGATGCCCGTGATGGACGGCCTGGAAATGTGCCGCCAGATCCGCCAGTTCCCGCCGCTGAGCACCATCCCCATCATCCTGCTGACGGCCAAGGACGACCACCAGACCGAGCAGAAGAGCATCGGACTGGGGATCGACGTCTTCCTGCCGAAGCCCTTCGAAGTGCCCACCCTGACTGCCCGCGTAAGTCAGCTCCTGGGCAACAAGAAACGTATGGAGCAAAAACTCCGCATGGAGATGCTTACCACGCCCGAGGCCTCCCGGGAACTGTCCCAGGATGAGAAATACCTCCGGAAGGTCACCCAGCTCATCGAAGAACACCTCGACGATGCCGATCTGTCCGTTGCGCGCCTCTGCGAATTGGGAGACTTCAGCGAGAAACAACTCTACCGCAAACTCAAACAGTTTACCGGGATGTCCGCCGTCGAATACATCCGCTCCATCCGGCTGAAAAAAGCCGCCCTTCTATTGCAAAGTGGCAATTTCACCATCTCAGAAGTAATGTATTCCGTCGGATTCTCCAATGCCTCCTACTTTACCCGGACCTTCTCCACGGCCTACAACATGACCCCGTCGGAATATATGAAATCATTCAAAAAACAAGTATAGACATGCGAAAGACCCTTTATCTTGCAGCCTGTTTGCTGCTTCCCCTGTTCGCCGGAGCCCAGAGCCGTCCGATTCCTGCAGGAACGACTGTTTCCGAAACCGCCTTGTTCGAACGCGAATACCCGCGCGTCGATTCGCAGCGGCGAGCTTACTTCAGTCTCTATGCACCCAAGGCTCAGGAGGTTTATCTCGACCTCCAGGGAAGGCACGATATGGAGAAGGATCCCGATGGGTGGTGGTACTGCACCACGAAACCGCTGGTAGTCGGTCCTCATTTCTACCATTTTGTCGTGGACGGAATCCAGGTCACCGATGTCAATACGGAGACCTACTGCGGCAGTTACGGGCGCTCCAGCATGATCGAGATCCCGGAAGGCCCGGAAGGAGACTACTACCGTCCGCATGAGGTTCCGCACGGACAGATCCGCTCGGTCGTCTACTGGTCTTCCTATGAGAAGCGCTACCGCCGCTGCATGGTCTATACCCCGGCCGAATACGAGAAGAAGCCGCGCAAGCGCTATCCGGTCCTGTACCTCCAACACGGCATGTGCGAAGACGAAACGGGTTGGGGCAAGCAAGGCAAGGCCAATCATATCCTGGATAATATGATCGCCGCCGGAGCGTGCAAGCCGATGATCGTCGTGATGGACAGCGGCAACTGCGGTATCATGTTCCGCGCCAAACCCGGAGAAGACCCGAATAAAGCCCGGGATGCCTTCGGCGCCACCTTCCCGATCATCCTGGTCCAGGACATCATCCCTTTTATCGACAAGGAATTCCGCACCCTCTCCGACCGGGATCACCGTGCCATGGCCGGCCTCTCCTGGGGCGGCCACCAGACCTTCGAGACCACCCTGCGCCACCTGGACAAATTCTCCCATATCGGGTCCTTCAGCGGTGCCATCTTCATGGGCCCCGACGCCAAGGTAAACGAAATTTATGACGGAGTCTTCGCCGACCCGGCCTCATTCAACAAAAAGGTCCATGCCTTCTTCATGGGCATGGGTACAGAAGAAGGCATGGGCAGTGAAAGAATTGCAAAGATGCTGAACGATGCAGGAATCAACTGCACGTACTATTCATCCCCGGGTACGGCGCACGAGTGGCTTACGTGGCGGCGATGCCTACACGAATTCCTCCCCATGCTCTTCACCCGGTAGCCGGACGATTTATTCAGCGAAAATCGTGATGTTGCCGCTCTTCAGGCCGGGGGCGGAGGCGGTGAAGGTCACCTCGCCCGGCGTCTCGGATGCTTGCACGATGGCGGTGAGTTTGCCGTTGAAGAAGTGCATTTCCGGCAGGTGGAAGAGGTCCAGGCAGGTCGGATCGCCATTGGCGGAGGCGCGGTAGGCGCCGCCGGCGCCCGCCGTGCTGAACGATGCCAGGCGGCCGTCGGACGGGCAGAGGATGCCGTCCTTGTCCACCACGCTCACCTCAATGTACGCCAGATCCCGGCCATCGGCCTTCAGGGTGCTGCGGTCCACCTTCAACTCGATGTGGTCCGGCTCGCCCGCCGTGCGGATGCTCCGCTCGGCCACGGCGCGCCCGTCCGCATCGAAAGCCACGACCTTGACTTCGCCCGGCTCATAGACCGTATCCATCCACATCAGGCGCCAGCGGCCCTGTTCGTCGGAGGGGTCCTTGGCCCGGACACCCTGGCTCTTGCCGTTGATGAAGAGCTCGGCCGAGGGATAGTTGGTGTAGACGAACACCGGCGTGACCTCACCCTCGCGGCCCGGCCAGGTCCAGTGCGGCAGGATGTGGAGGGTCTCCGCATCCGGGCGCCAGACGCTGCGGTAGAGCCAGTAGCGGTCCTTGGGGATCGACGCAAGGTCGATGATGCCGAAGTTCGAGCTGTGGTTGGGCATCAGGTTGTAGGGCGTAGGCTCGCCGAGATAGTCGAAGCCGGTCCAGACGAACTGGCCGATCTCCCACTCCTTGTCCTGCGCCATCGCGAAGTCGATGTCCGGGACATTGGACCAGCTGCAATATTCCAGGTCGTAGGAGGAGCACTGGAGGTCTTCGTGGCGTACGCGCGGGGTCTTCTCCACCGGGAAATAATACACCCCGCGCGAGGAGATCGTGGAGGCCGTCTCGCTGCCGAGCACAATCTTGTGCGGCAGGGTCTCATAGGCCTGCTCGTAGAGGTGCACGCGGTAGTTGAAGCCCGGCACGTCCAGCAGGGCCGCCAGGCCGTTCTTCAGCACGCAGAGGACCTGGTCCATGCCGCAGGTGGTGAAACGGGTCGGGTCCTCGCGGTGGCAGATGTCCACCAGGAATTTCGCGGTGGCGTAGCCGCTCTCGTTGCACTGGCTGGGGACCTCGTTGCCGATGCTCCAGAAGACCACCGACGGGTCGTTGCGGAACTGGTGGAGCATATTGACCATATCCTTCTCGGCCCACTCCTTGAAGAAAAGGTGGTAGCCATTGCGGCATTTCTGGATATCCCACTCGTCGAAAGGCTCGACCATCATCATGAAGCCCATTTCGTCGCAGAGGCGCACGAGTTCGGGGGCCGGCATGTTGTGCGAGGTGCGGATGGCGTCGCAGCCCATCTCCTTGAGGAGCGTGAGCTGGCGGCGCAGGGCCGCTTCGTTGACGGCGCTGCCCAGCGGGCCCAGGTCGTGGTGGTTGCACACGCCCTGGAACTTGCGGTGCTCCCCGTTGAGGAAGAAGCCCTTGTCGGGGATCAGCTCGATGGAGCGCACGCCGAAGGTGGTCGTGTACTCATCCACGGCTTCCCGCCCGACATACACGGTGGTCACGGCCTTATAGAGTGATGGAGACTCCGGCGACCAGAGCTTGGGCCGGCGGATCTTCAGCTTCTGCTCGCGGCCCAGGTCAAAGGTCTTGGAGCGGACCCGGGAGGCCACCTTGCGGCCGTCCGGGGCATAAATCACGGTCTTGATCTTGGACGGCGCGCCCGCGAGCGTGACCTTCAGGTCCACCTTGGCGGAGCGCTTGGACACGTCGGAGCAGATCAGCTGCGTGCCCCAGACCGGGACGTGCACCTTGTCGGTCACGATCAGGTGGACGTTGCGGAACAGGCCGGCGCCCGGATACCAGCGGGACGACTCGGGGAGGTTCTCCAGCCGCACGGCCAGCGTGTTGTCTTTGCCGTCCGGGTTGAGGAATTCCGTGACGTCGAGGTGGAAAGAATTGTAACCGTAGGGCCATTCGCCCACGTACTTCCCGTTGACGTAGACCTTGGCCTGGCTCATCGCGCCGTCGAACAGGATCTCGGCGCACTTACCCGCCCCGAAATCCGGGGCGTCGAACTTCAGCCGGTACCAGCCCACGCCCACGTAGGGCAGGCCGCCGGTGCGGCCGGTTTTCAGCGAAGCGCGCCGCTCGAAGTTCTGCGTGATCGCGACCACCTGCGCATCGTTGTTCGCATCGAAGGGGCCATAGATCGCCCAGTCGTGGGGGACGCGCACCTGCTCCCAGGCGCTGTCGTCCACCGCCACGGGCGCAAAATCGCCGTCGTCACGGGTGAATTTCCATCCTTTCTCCAGCAGGACTTCCTGCCGCGGGCCGGCCAGGGCCGCCGCGGCGCACATCAGAGCCGCGAACGCGGCGGACAAGATTCTTTTCATGTGTAATTGGTTTTGATACAAATATAATCATTGCCCCGGTTTGATGAAAGCCGGGGCAATGAAAATGATCAAGAATCTACTTCACCGCGCTGACCGCCAGGTGCCAGGTGCAGTCGGCCGACTCGTAGTACAACTTGAAGCGGTAGGTGCCCGCCTTGTTGACCTTGAAGTTGGCATCGCCGCCCACGTAGCGCCTGGAGATGTCGTTGTGGTAGATCTTGATGTCCGAGCCGTCGCGCACGGTCAGGTCGGCCGCCCGCTTGGGGCCGAAGGTGAAGCTCCAGCTGTCGTTGATGGAAATGCGGAAGTTGCCGGAAGTATAGTCTGCCTGGCCGATCCACGCCTTCTCCTCGGCGTCATAGACCAGTTCCGGATTACTACCAAACCACCAGCTGCCATTGAAACCGCACAGACGGACCTTGCCGCCCAGCTGGCTGATGGAGTAAGTGCCGGTGTTCAGGTTGGCCCGTACATAAGCGAGTTCCGCGGGGGCTTCGATCGCCGCGCCGCCGACCTTCAGGGCACCGTCCTCGACACCCCAGGCATCCCCTTCGTTCTTGCCGGAATAGGTGTATTCCAGGAACTTGACATTGTTGGTGCCGGAGGATTTCATATTCACCAGGCCCTGGTAGGACTTGGTGCCGGGATCCGTCTCCTCGATACCGTTGCGGTCGGGATGGTTGCCGTTGAAGTTGCCCGAGACATAGAGCATATTGATGCCCGTACTGATGCGGGCGATGTCGAAGGTCACCTGCACCGGATCGGATTTCACCACATAGTAGCCGTCGCCCATCGATGCCGTGACGTAGCAGGGAACGGCCGTGGCCTTGCCTTTCGGAAGGCCGAGGTTGCTCTCGCCCACCAGTTTGGCATAAAGGGTCTTGTAGTCGATCGAATAGCTGGTCTTGGTCACGCCGGACACGAGGCACATATCCGGATGGCTTTCGCTGGACAGATAGATCGAATAGCTCAGTTCGGTAGGCATGCCGAGGTCGGCCTTCTCCCAGGAGAAGGTGACATCCCCGTTGTTGTCATAATTCTGCTGGGACACCTGGACCGTGCCCATCGAACCGACCTTCGGAGCGACGAACTGCGCCTCCGGAGCGGTCTTGACGATCTCGAGCCCATTGGGATCGCAGGCCGCGAGCAGGGCCGCGAAGCAGAACAGGGAAAGATATTTGATTCGTTTCATACGCTTTTCTGTTTAATTGGCATAACCCGGTTTGTGGGAAAGGTTGCTGTTCGCCGTCAGTTCGGACTGCGGGAAGTCGAACACCAGCAGGTGCTGGGAGAAGCCCTGGCCCTGATAGCTGCCGCCCTTCCATCTCCACAGGAATTCGCCGGAGTGGAAGAGATCCCAGCGGATCAGGTCCGTACGGCGGAGGCCCTCCCAGGCGAGTTCGACGGCCCGCTCGTTGCGGACGTCCTCGATGTCATAGCTCGGGAGCGGATCCAGGTGGGCGCGCTTGCGCACCTCGTTGAGGTAAGGCAGGCCCTTGGCGGCCTGGTTGGCATTCAGGCAGGCCTCGGCGTAGTTGAGGTAGATCTCGGACAGGCGGATCAGCGGGAAATCCACGCTGGCCTTCGCGCTGCCAGAGCCATATTGCTTGGCGAATTCGGCGAACTCCTCGCGGGTCTGGTCGTGCGGGATGTTGTTGAACTTGTAGAAGCTCCAGCCCTGCGTAAACTCCGCGAGGTCAGTCATCTGCTCCTTGTGGCCCTTGATGAAGAACACGCCGGCACGGTCGTCCGTGTAGTTGTAGATGCCCGTGTACTTGCCTTCGGCATCATATCCCTCATCCGGGACGCTCACACCGAAATAGTTGAACACATACTCGGACGGCATGCGGATACCAGCCCAGCCGTCCTTCACGCCCAGGGAATACAGCGGATTGCCGTTCTCGTCGTTGTCATCGGCGGCTTGGAAAGCGGACTCGCACATGAAGATCGAACCCCCCCAGCTGCGCATATGCTCCGCATCGTAATCGATGGCGAAGATGAGCTCCTTGCGGGCATCGGGATTCTCCCCGTTGTCGCCGCGGAAGACGTCGAAGTACTTGTCGCAGAGGCCGTAGTTCGCCTTGAAGATCTCTTCGCAGGCGGCGATGCACTCCGTCCACTTGGGATCGCCCTTCTGGGTGACATTGCCCCTGGCGTCCACGGTGTTGGTATAGACCTGGGCGTTCAGGTACACGCGGGAGAGCAGGCCCAGGGCGGCACCTTTGTCCGCACGCGGATAGTTGGAGCCGGCAGCCGGCATATCGGCGCCGGAGGCGAGATCGGAGAGTTCGGAAACGATGAAATCATACACCTCGCTGCGGGACTTGACCTCCGGGGTGGCGGCGCCGAACTCGGATTCCTCGGTCACGAACGGCACGTCGCCGAAGGTGTCGATGGCCATCCAGTACATGAAGGCGCGCAGGAAGCGGGCCTCCGCGCGGAGGGAATGTACCTTCTTGATGACATCATCGCCGCAGCCGCGGGCGGAAAGCTTGTCGTCCGTGGTCTGGCGCATGAATTCATTGGTGTAGGTAATGCCGTGCAGGGTACGGCAGTAAAGTGCATAGGAAGCGGCGTTGTCCGCCGTGGACCAGGTGTTCTTGTTGATGTCCTGGGTCCAGGAGTCCTTCTCCCAGTCGTTCTTGCAGGCGTCCGTGGAGCATTCCTGGACGCACCAGAAAGCACGGATCAGCTCAGATGCGCCGGCGTCCTCGACCTGGAGGTCGGAGGTGTTGTTGAAGCAGCGGTAGATCTTCGCGAGTCCGGACACATAGTTGGCATAGTCGCTGCCGTAGGCGTTCTCGGAAGTAAAGTCGTCCTCGTTGAACGGGAAGGCGTCCAAGTCTTTTACGCAGGAAACGGCGAAGATGCCCGTCAGGAGCAGCAATGCGATATATATCAGCTTTTTCATATTCTTGGGCAGGATTAGAAGTTAAGATTGACACGGAGGGAATACGTCCTGGAACGCGGCGTGCCGCTGCCGTCGATACCGCTCTCGCCCTGTTCCGGGTCGACACCCGGGTACTTGGTGATGATCAGCAGGTTGTTGACGGTCAGGGCGACGCGCAGACGGCCGTTGCCGAAGACCTTCGGGAAGGTATAGCCCGCATTGATGTCGTCGATCTTGAAGAAGGACGCATCGTGGAGGAAGTAGTCGGAGTAGCTCTGGGCGATCATGTTGGTGTTCGTCCAGCCGGTCCGGTTCACGATCTTCTTGTAGTTGTGCAGATTGCTATAGTTGATCCAGTCATTGGCCACCGTGGAGTTGTTCTGGTGGTAGTTCCAGAAGACCCAGTTGCCGGCGGAGCCGTGGCCGTTGAAGCCGAAGTCCCAGTTCTTGTAGGAATACTTCACGCGGATGCCGTAGAAGAAG
>JAEEVG010000100.1 GCA_016290835.1 Bacteroidales bacterium
GAGGATGCCGGTCAGGTAGAGGATCAGCACGGGGCCGATCTTGCCCAGCACCTTTACCCGCCCGCACAGCCAGAGAACAGCCGCGGGCGCGGCGAGGAAGAACAAGACCATCAAGATATTTCCGAACATAGGCTGATAATCGCTTTATTTCAGCAGGGAGCGGGCTGCGTTTTCTCCGGCCAGTGCGCCGGTCGAGAAAGCGAGCTGGAGGTTGTAGCCGCCGGTGTCGGCGTCGATATCCAGCACCTCCCCGCAGAGATAGAGGCCCGGGACAAGCCGGGATTCCATCGTCTTGGCGACGAAGTCGTCGGTGCTGACGCCGCCGGCGGTGACCACCGCGCGTTCGTAACCGACGTATCCGGCGATATCGAACTGCCAGGCTTTCAACGCCTTGGCGATGCTGACCAGGTTGACCCAGACCTTCGTCTCGGTGCGGCTGCGGCGCTCCAGGGTGATGATTTCGGGATGCATGGCGGTGAAGCCGGGGATGAGTTCGCGCGGCATCAGTTTGCCGAGCAGGATGCGGCAGCGCTCTTTCTCCCGGACACCGCGCGAGCGCGGGTCCTTGTCTATTTCCGACCAAAGCTGCTTGATGCGGACGGTCAGTTCCGTGAGGTCCACGCCCGGCTTGAGGTCGAGCAGCAGGCTCACGCGTGAGCCGTTCACCAGGGCTTTGACGGCTTTGCGGCTGAGCTGGAAGCCGACCGGGCCTTCCAGGCCGCCGTCGGTGAAGTCCACGTCGCCGAATTCGCTGTCGGTCTCGGTGCCTTCGATCTGCAGCGAGAGCTGGATATTCTTCAGGCTTACGCCGCAGAGTTTCGCTCCGAGTTCAGAGAGCGGCGTGCTGCGGTCAATATGTAAATCCTTATCTTCCTGGACCTTATAGCCTTTCGGCACCAAGGCCGTAAGCGAAGGGAAAGTCGGTACCATTTTGTGGCCGAGCGCGGCGGCCCAGCGCAGGCCGTCGCCGGTCGACCCGGTGGTCGGATAGCTCAGCCCGCCCGTCGCCACAATCACCCGCCGGCACTGCCACTCCCTCCCATCGACCAAAGTTACCGTAAAACATTCTGGATCCTGGTCGGCAGGCCCCCCAGAAAACCGTGCCACCCTGGGGTACCCCGTAAAAACATGTTTTTCCGGGGGCCCCACCCTCGGCATCGTAAGAGGGGGGACCGCAAGCGAAGCGCTGCGGTGGGGTCCGAAGGACGTTTTCTGGGGGGCGCTGCCGACCGGAGACAGGGAGATGTCGGAGACTTCGGCTTCGGTTTCGATTTTGACGCCGTAGGCGTGGCAGGCGCGGACGAGGGTGTCGACGACGTCGGAGGCGTGGTAGGACGCCGGGAAGGCCCGGTCGCCACGCTCCACGACAGTCGGCATCCCGAAGCCCTCGAACCACGCCAGAAGCGCCTCCGAAGACAAATGATAGAACGCCGACTTGACAAAATTCGGCTTCGAACGCACGTGCGCCGAAAAGGCATTCCAATCCTTGAGATTCGTAAAATTGCAACGCCCCTTCCCCGTGATCATCACCTTGCGCGCCGGCCGCGGCATCTTCTCGAGCACCGTCACCTGCGCATCCACCCCCGCGTCCACGAGCGTCCACGCGGCAAAATAAGCCGCCATCAACCCCGACGCTCCCCCGCCGATCACGACCACATCCGACCGCATCTGCTACCGCTCCTTCATCCAGACTTCCATATGACCCGGACCGCGATGGCACCAGGCATAATACGGGATAAGCGTCAGATCGCCGTCCTTGATCACCTTGATGCCGCCCAGCAGCTCCGGACAGGCCTCCGCGGTAAGGACGTCGGCGGCGGAGACACTCGCCTCCAGCACGTCGCCAGCGTTATCCGGCCACTCGGCGCAGTACACCAGCGGACCGCGCTCCACGGCCAGACGGCCGCGATCGGCCTCAACGGCCTCGTGGGCACGAACGAAACGCGGTTGCATATCCAGGCTCAGTTCCACCCGGTCGCCCGCCTTCCAGTCACGCGTAATGCAGAAATAACCATTCTCCAGCTCGCCGAAGACTTCCTCGCCGTTGACACAGACGCTGTAGGCCGTCTGCCGGCCGTCAGCATAGGTGTAAAGGTCGCTCGGGACCACCTCGCCCCGCACCCAGCCCGGAATGCGCAGGCGCAGGGTGAAGGTCCCGGCCTTGTTGGCATCCACCGTAAGGGCCACGGCGCCGTCCCAAGGATAGGAAGTATCCTGGGTCAGGGTGACGTCCCGGCCCTCCAGCTTGTGGGTCATCGTATTGGAGAGGTAGAGGTTGACATACAGATCCTTGCCCTTGGCGGCATAGACATAGCCCGGCACCGAAGGGATGAAGCGGCAGATGTTGGACGGGCAGCAGGCGCAGCCGAACCAGGGCTCGCGGTGGTGGCGTCCGTCGGATTCCAGCGGGTTGGGATAGAAGAAGGTGCCGCCGTCCAGCGACACGCCGGAGAGCACGCCGTTGTAGAGGGTCCGCTCCAGGACGTCGATGTACTTGGCATCGCCGTGCAGCAGGAACATCCGGTAATTCGTATAGACATTGCCGATGGCCGCGCAGGTCTCGCAGTAGGCGCTCAGGTTGGGCAGTTCGTAATTGTCGCCGAAGGCCTCGCCGCCGTGGCGGGCGCCCACGCCGCCGGTGATGTAGAGCTTCTTGGAGACGATGTTCTCCCAGATGCGGTCGATGGCATCGATGTAGGCCTGGTCACCCGTCAGGGCCGCTACGTCCGCGATGCCGGAATACATATACTCCGCGCGGACGGCGTGGCCCACGGCCTCATCCTGCTCCAGGATGGGCAGATGGGACTGGTTGTAGGGATCGCGGTGCGCCGTATAGCCACGCTTGTCGAGGAAGTATTTGGCCTGGTCGAGGTATTTGCGGTCGCCCGTCACGAGCGAGAGCTTCGCCAGGGCCATCTCGGCAATCTGGTGTCCGGGAACGCGGGCCACCTGGCCTTCGCCGTCACCGATGGCGGCGCAGACGCAATCGGCATACTTGATGGCGATGTCCAGGAAATTGCGTTTGCCCGTGGCCTGGTAGTGGGCCACGGCGCCCTCGACCATGTGGCCGAGGTTGTAGAACTCGTGGCTGAGTTCCTCCACCTGCGACCAGCGTTCCTTGCCCATCCAATTATGCGGATGCCAGGGATTCATCGTACGGGCGGTGTTCAGATAGCCATCCGGCTCCTGGGCCGCCGCCACGATGACCAGCACGCTGTCGATGTAAGCCTCAAGCTTGGGATCGGGATAGGTCTGGAGCAGGTAGCTGGCCCCTTCGATGGTCTTGTAGACATCGGTGTCGTCAAAAGAATAGCCGCGGACGCGATAGGTCGAGTCCGGATGGGCGGCCCGCACGAAATTCTGGTAGCGGCCCGTCTCTTCGCACTTGCTGAAGGCCAGCGGGATGGTCACCTCGCGGCTGGCCTGCAGACGCTGCCCCCAGAAGGAGTCGGACACTTTGACATCGGTGAACGGCACCTGGCCGATTGGATAGCCCGTCTTCGGGGCGCTCTGGCAGGCGGCCAGGGCGGCCGCCGCGACAAGGATCAGAATGGCTCTTTTCATAATCAGGAAACAAAAAAGGGAAAGCTTAGCACATCGCACCGCTACGACCTCCTACCCTTGCTGCCTTCCGGCCCTGGGGGAATTCAGAGGGAGCTGGTCGTGTACGACTTTCCCG
>JAEEVG010000101.1 GCA_016290835.1 Bacteroidales bacterium
CGTACCCCCGAGGCGAATCGAACGCCTATCGTCGGAACCGGAATCCGAAATTCTATCCATTAAACTACAGGGGCATACCCGCGGGTCTGCCACAGGGGACTGCAAATATACTTATTTTTTGTAAATTTGCGGCGCATTACAATTGTTTTTTTAAAACGCCTACCATATGAAAAGAGCATACATTTTCCCCGGCCAGGGGTCCCAGTTTCCGGAAATGGGAAAAGACCTGTACGAGAGCAGCCCCAAGGCCCGCGCCCTGATGGAGCGCGCCAATGAAATCCTCGGTTTCCGCCTGACGGACATCATGTTCGAGGGCACGGAGGAGGAGCTGCGCGCCACGCGCGTGACCCAGCCCGCCATTTTCCTGCATTCCGTCGTCGCAGCCCTCTGCACTGAGAATCTCCCCGCCCCCGACATGGTCGGCGGTCATTCCCTCGGCGAGTTCTCCGCCTTGGTGGCGGCCGGCGCCGTGGACTTCGAGGATGCCCTCCGCCTCGTCGCTGTCCGTGCGAGCGAGATGCAGAAATGCTGCGAGAAGGTCCCCGGCGGGATGGCTGCCGTCATCGCCCTGCCGAACGAAAAGGTCGAGGAAGTGTGCGCCGGGATCGACGGGGTCGTAGTCCCCGCCAACTACAATTCCGACGGCCAGGTGGTCATCTCCGGCGAGAAAGAAGCCGTCGCCGCCGCCTGTGCGGCGCTCAAGGCTGCCGGGGCGAAGCGCGCCCTCCCGCTGAGCGTCGGCGGCGCTTTCCATTCTCCGCTGATGGAGCCTGCCCGCGTGGAACTGGCCAAGGCCATCGCCCGCACGGCGTTCCGGGCCCCCGCCTGCCCCATCTACCAGAACGTCACCGCCCTGCCTGAGACCGATCCGCAGCGCATCCAGGACAACCTCCTCCAGCAGCTCACCTCGCCCGTTCGCTGGACCCAGTCAGTCCGCAATATGCTCGCCGACGGGGCGGACTACTTCCAAGAAATAGGCCCCGGAGCGGTGCTCCAGGGCCTTGTCAAGCGAATCGCTGCCGCCGCAGGGGCGGAGGTCACGATCAGCGCCTAGCGCGCTTCCACGTATTTGTGCAGGGTGGAACGGACGGCGCCGACACCGGCGAAGAGTTCTTTCACCAGGCCTTCGATCTTCTCGCCCAGACCTGCCTCATACAGATCGAGTCCGAAGACGTCCTTCCGGGTATACAGCGCCTTGAGGCAGCTGTAATCCTGGTCCGGCTTGCCGACCTCGAGCGGGGCCACGATGGCCTGCAGTTCGGCGAGCAGCGGATCCGGTGAAGGATCGAACGGCGTGCCGTCGTCCTTGATGCCTTTCAGGTAGCGGGCATAGCCGGCCAGCACGAGCGGGATCAGCTGGAGGTTCTCCATATCCAGGCCGCGGGCGATGTACTTCTTGATGGTCTCGCCGAAGCGGATGGCCAGTTTCTGGGAAGTATCCATGGCGATGCGCTGCGGGGCGTCGGGCATGAAGGGGTTCGGCAGGCGGCGGTTGATCACGGCGCCGATGAACTCGTAGGGATTCAGCACGCCGGGATCCGTCACCACGGGCATGGCCTCGATGTAGCCGATCTTCTGGATGAAAGGACGGATGTCGGGATCCGCCATCTCCGCAGAGATCAGGGTATAGCCAAGCATGCAGCCGTAGATGGACATAGCCGTGTGGAGCGGGTTCAGGCAGGTCGTCACCTTCATGGTCTCGACCTTGTCCACCGTCTCGCGCGTGGTGTAGAGGGCGCCGCCGAGATCCAGCGGCGGACGGCCGTTGGTGTAGTGGTCCTCGATGACCAGGTACTGCGTCTCTTCGGCGTTGACGAAGGGAGCCGTGAAGGTGTGCTTCTCGGTCTCGATGTAATCATTGTCCTCGAAGCCGTCCGCGGCGAGCATTTCCTTGACTTTCACGTGGGGACGCGGGGTGATCTTGTCGATCATCGACCAGGGGAAGGTCACCTTGGTCTCGTCCTTGAGATAATCCAGGAAGGCCGCCGGCACGAGGCCGTCCTTCACCCAGCGCTCCGCATAGGCCAGCACACCGGTCTTGACCTTGTCGCCATTGTGCGAGCAGTTGTCCATCGACTGGACGGTCAGGGGCAGGCAGCCCGCATTCCAGCGCTCGTAAAGCAGCGCAGTCACCTTACCGAGGGCGAAGACGGGCTTGAGAGCGCGGGCGAGGTCCGCCTCGTTGTAGCCGTAACCTTTCTCGGTGATGGTGAACGAGATCATCTGGAGCGAAGGATTGCGGAAGATGTCCACGAGACGCTGCCAGTCCGCGAACTGATAGTCGGCCTTCAGGGCCTCCGTCACGCTCGCGATGACCTTCTTCTCCACCGAACCGGAAGACTGGAGGCTCACCGACAGGGAGAGGTTGTCGTAGGGCGCATAGGCCTTGTCCACCACCTCGAAGTCGAAGGTCTCCGCCACGATGACACCCCGGTCATACTGGCCGGTGTTCAGCGCGTCGTTGAGCATGGAAGCCGGGAACGCACGGAAGATATTACCGCCGCCGAAATGCACCCAGGTGGGTTCCTTGAAGGTTTTCTCGCGGACCGCGGCGATATCGAACTTCGGGAGCTGATAGCCTTTCTGCTCCCATTCCGCAGCATTGAAGCTGCCGGAGAGAATATCGACAAGTTTCATCTGTTACTCAGCAAAAAGCCGCTTGATATGTCTCTGGCAAAGGTTCTCGGTGATCTGCTCTCCGATCACGTCGGTGTACTTCTCGAGGGCCGGCAGGAACTCGTCCTTGAGTTCGGCAGCGATCTTAAAGCTGACGTGGATGAGCTGGCGGAAGTTCGGGTTGTAGAGCGGCTCGGCCTGATTGTGGCGCATCGTCTTGGCGTAGGTCTCGGCATCCCACTTCTCCACCTCTTCGGGAGACGGGAGGGCCTTCTTGTCGACGTCGATGACGGTGGCGTACGGGACAGTCAGTTCGTCCATACGGCCAAGGGCGTTCACATAGATCTTCTTCGCGAGGGCGAGTCCCTCGGGAGCGGCCAGCGCGAGGCCGATGTTCTCCTCGAGCCAGGTTGTGCCGGCGGTCTTGATGTGGATACCCTTGTCGTACTTGCGGATCAGGCGGCCCATGATCGGGTAGATGCTGAACTTGTCGGATCCGGAGTGGATGGAGAGCTTGAGGTTGTCGGGCAGGCCATAAGCCTTGACCGCCTCGTCGATGACGAGCAGGTCCTGCTCGAACTCTTTCTCAAAGCGGGCCAGGTCTCCGCGGTAGTCGACACCCTTGTTGAAACGGCCCGTGAACTTCGGGGCGATGGTCTGCACGGGGATCTTCTCCTTGGCGATCTCCTTGAGGATGTAGCGGAGCTCCTCGGGGGTCTGGGCCTCGTCGACCTCGTCCATCGAGACCTCGGTCACGAAGTTGCCCTCGCCTTTCTTCTCCACGATGTGGCGGTAGATCTTGCCGGCCTCCTTGATGGCCGGAAGGAAACGCTCCTCCATCGTGCCGGTATGGCCGATGTAGTCCGCGACGTCGATGGTGAAGAAGTCGGATGCCTCGATGAAACGGTCCACGTTGTTCAGGTTGATGTGGTCCGCATCCACGAAATACTGGCCCGTGTAACCCAGCGCCTTGATGGCGGCGTCAGCCTCCGCACGGGTGCTGGCGGGTTCGGTGCCGATGATATTGTGCTCGCGGTTGGACTTGTTCCAGACGGGCACGAA
>JAEEVG010000056.1 GCA_016290835.1 Bacteroidales bacterium
GGTCGCGATCGAACAGGTTGATATAGAACAAATTCTCATAATCATACCCGGGATTGCTATGATTCACCAGCTGATACTGCCGTCCGATGATGAGCATCATCACCACCAGGAATACATTGATGAGCACCTGCACGCCCAGGAGGCCCAGCTTCCACCGACGGGAGTTTTCCGTGTAGTTCTTCAGCGCGGCGTCGACCGGTATCCGCTGGTACAGTTCGGCGGGAACGACGATCGATATGACCAGCACGAACAGGATCACGAGGCCGATGGCGAGGATGCTCCGGGGCACCAGCAGGGTCTGGAACGGCAAGCCCAGCAGGTTCTCGATGATGCTGCGGCCGGCAAAGATGATCAGCGCCGCGAGGACCAGCGAAAGCGCGATATGGATAGATGCTTCCTTCGTCAGCATGACATAGATGTGCTTACCCTCCGCGCCATAGCATTTCCGCACGCCCACTTCCTTGGACCGTTTTACCATGGAAGAGATGACAATCAGGATGTAATTGAGCAGGCTGATGAGGATCAGCAGCGCCGCCACGATGGACAGCAGGATCACCTGGGACTTCACCTCCGGCATGGACGTGTGCATCTTGGAGAAGGGCTTCAGGAAATACGTCATCCGCATCCCCTGGGCCTCCATTTGCGCCACCGGCTGATGGGCCTCCTGCATCTTCCGGATCGCATCGGTCAACGTATTCAGGTCCACGCCGGGCATCAGCTTCACATAGCCCTTGTAGCGGTCGTTCCCCATCCAGTTGTTGATGCTCCACTCGTTGTAGGAAATCATCGACAGCAGGATGTCATAGTCCAGGCTGCCGTTCTTCGGAAAGTCCTCGAATACGCCTTCGATAGGCAGTTTCAGGTCAGCCAGATCCTCGTTATAGACTTGCTTGCCTATGCATTCCTGCACGCCGCCTAGCTTTTCCGCGAAACTCCGGCTCACCATCACGCCGCCCCACTTCCCCAGGATCTTCACCGGATCACCGACCAGGATCGGCCGGTCGAAGACCTTGAAGAAGCAGGTATCGGCACAGACGAGCGTGGCTTTCAGCTTATTCCCTTCCTCGTCCAGGTAGGTATCGCCATTGAACACGAACGTCGTCCGCGTGCCCACCTCGACGCCCGGAACCTCCTCCATGAAGCCCACGGCTACGCCGCCGCTTACCTGCCCGTAATCTTGTTCGTCTCCGTGCTGGGAGTACCAGGTGCGAATACAGTACACCCGGTCGATATCCTTGTAGAAACTGTCATAACTCAGTTCAAAAAACACCTTGGCAATGAGCACGATGCCCACGGCCAGCCCCACACCCAGGGACAGCACCTTAATCAGGATATCGCTCTTTGTTCTCATTAAAGTTCGTTCTTGACGTCACTTACGATCTGGCCATCGAAGAGGTCGATCGTGCGCTGGGCGCAGGCGGCGTCCTTCTGGGAGTGGGTGACCATCACGATGGTGGTGCCGTCGGCGTTGAGCTCCTTGAGGAGGTCCATCACCTCCTTGCCGTTCTTGGAATCAAGGTTACCGGTGGGCTCGTCCGCGAGGATGAGCTTCGGGCCGGCCACGACGGCGCGGGCGATGGCGACGCGCTGCTGCTGGCCGCCGGAGAGCTGCTGCGGGAAGTGGTTCGCCCGGTGGCTGATGGCCATTCGCTTCATGATGTCGGTGACCTTCTGCTTGCGCTCGGCGGCGCTGATGTTGAGGTAGCGCAGCGGGAGCTCGATGTTCTCGTACACATTGAGTTCGTCGATCAGGTTGAAGCTCTGGAACACGAAGCCGATGTTGCCTTTGCGGAACTTGGTGCGCTCCTTTTCCTTGAGGCCGCCGACCTCGGTGCCGAGCAGTTTGTAAGAGCCGCTGGTGGGGTTGTCCAGCAGGCCGAGGATGTTCAGCAACGTGGACTTGCCGCACCCCGAAGGGCCCATGATGGCGACGAACTCGCCGTCCTTGATTTCGAAGGAAACACCGTTGAGAGCAGTGGTCTCGATTTCTTCCGTCCGGAAGATCTTGCTAAGGTTGGAAACTTGGATCATAGTTATTTGAATATTAATTGTTTGCTTAAAAAACCAGCATGTCGCTGTCGCCGTAGTTGTCGTAGCCGGAGGTGATGACGCGTTCGCCGGGTTCGAGGCCTTCGAGGACTTCGTAGTATTGGGGGTTCTGGCGGCCGATGCGGATCTCGCGCTTGACGGCCTTGGTGCCGTCTTTATTGACGACGTAGATCCATTTCCCGCCGGTCTTCTGGTAGAAGGTGCCGCGGGGGATGATGACCGCCTCTTCGGGCTGGCCCAGCTGGAGGTTCAGGTAGTAGGTCTGGCCGCTGCGGATGTTGTCCGGCTGTTCGCCGTCGAACTTGAAATCGGCCTTGAACTTGCCGTCGCGCACCTCCGGATAGACCTTGCGGATGAGGGTGGAGAAGGTCTCGCCCTGGCGCTCGAAGGTGGCCTGGAGGCCTTCCACCACGCGGTCGATGTAGTGCTCATCGATCTGGGCTTCGACCTTGTAGGTGCCCACGGAGTTGATCTGGCCGATCTTGGTGCCGCTGGCGATGCTCTGGCCCAGGACCACGTCCAGCAGGCCCAGTTCGCCGTCGATGGGCGCCTTGACCACGAGGTTGCTCTTGCGCTTGCGGATCATCTGCATGTTCAGGAGCATATTGTCCAGGCTCTCCTCCATCCGGTCGATCTGGGTGCCGCGGTAGAGGCTGTCCTGCTTGGACCGTTCGCGGATGAGGGCGTATTTCTGCTGCGCCAGACGGTAGTCTTCCTCGGCCTTGACGTAGTCTTCCCGGGCGATCAGTTTGTCCTCGTAGAGGGCCTTCTGCTGCTCGTAGGAGCGGCGCAGGCGCTCCACCTGGGTGCCGTATTCCAACTCGTTCTGGCGCACGTCCAGCTTTTGCTGCTCCATCTGGATCTGCGTGTTGCGCAGGATGTTCTCCTTCTCGGCGAGTTCTGCCTCGGAGTTGAGGATCTGCAGGTCGAGGTTGTCGTTGGACAGCACCAGGATGGGGTCGCCGGCCTTGACGGGGGAGCCTTCCTCGATGAGGATGGTCTGGACGATGCCGCCCTCCTGGGGCGAGAGCTGGATGGTGGTCATCGGCTGCACGCGGCCGCTGATGCGGATGTAGTCGTTGAATTCGCCCCGGACGGCGGTGCTGACGGTGAGGGTGTCTTTGTCGACGCGCAGGGTCTTGTTGTCGGGCCGGGCGATCAGGTAGATGATGAATGCCAGCAGCAGGGCGCCCAGCCACCAGGGCAGGGCCTTTTTGGTGAATGCCAGCCGCCAACCCGTTTTCTTTTCAATAATTCTGTCCATTATTGGTCAATGTAATCCGTTCCGTTGTAATACCGCACCACGGCCTGCTTGAGCAGGTACTTGAACAGCGAGTTCATCTCGTCTGCCCGGGCGCGGAGATAATTATTATTCGCCGTCTGGAACTCCAGCGGGGAGATCAGACCCTGATCCAACTTCTTCAGGTTCAGCGTATAAGCCTCCTCCTGGACCTCGGCTTTGTACTGGGCCTGCTCCCAGGCCAGCGCGGCGCCGTCGCGGTCCTGGATGGCCCGGCGGACCTCGCTCTCCACGTCGCGGAGCGTCTGGTCGTACTCGGCCTCGGCGCGCGAGAGGGCGTTGCGCCGGCGGGCGATGTTGGACTGGCGGGACAGGCGGTTGAAGATCGGGACGCTCAGCGACAGCGAGACATATTCACCGCCGTTGCGCCGGAGCAGATCCCAGTAGGGGGTCTGCTGGGCGCCCTGGAAACTGTAGTAGCTGGTGCTCCAGCCGCCGTTGAGGCTGAGGGAGGGGAGGATCTGCCAGCGGGCGGTGCTGAGTTCGCGCCGGGCGTTGTCCACGTTCCAGGAGGCGAGCAGGACGGCGGGGGTGTGGGTGAGGGCGAAGGAGACAGATTCTTCGGTCGCCTCCGGCTCCCTCAGAATGACACCATTGTCCTCCCCGGCGATCACCAGCTCCTCTTCCGGCGGCCAGAACATCAGATCCGCGAGGAGCGTCTTCTGGTCGAGGTACTGATTGCGCGTGTTCGTCAGGTCGTACTTCCGCGCGGCCAGGTCCGCCTCCATCTCGATCACGTCCGCGTGGCCCTTCTGGCCCAGTTCCTCCTGGCGCCGGGCCTTGGTCAGGGACTGCTCCGCCACCGCCACTTGCTCTTCGAGCACCTCACAGAGCCGCTGGTAGTACACCACATTGTAGTAGGCCTCCATCACGGCCAGGCAGAGGTCCGCCTCGGTCTGGCGCTCCCGGGTCTCGCCCATCTTGAGGGAGGTCTGGGAAATCTTGAGGTTGTTCACAGCGGCAAAGCCGTTGAACAGGGTGATGCCCGCCGAGAGGCTGTAGCCGTTGCTGAAGGAAACGGTGTTGATGTAGGTATTGGTCTCCGGGTCGATGTTGCGGCCGAAACTGAAGGAGGCCGAGGAGCCTGCGTTCAGCGTCGGGAGGAAGACGGACAGGATGGCGTCGCGGCGGGCGATGCGCGCATCCCCGGTCTCCGCCTGCCGGATGCGCATCTTGGTGGAATTGGACACCGCATACTCCATACAGTCGTGCAGCGTCATCTCCCGGCCTTGTGCGCCGAGCCCCAGCAGGGCAAAAAATAATAATGCTAGTATCTTCATACACCCGCATCCCAACACCCACCGTGCCAAACCGCTTAAGACGCTGATAATCAGAATTATCCAAAACCGGGCAACAAAGAAAAAGTGTAAAGAGACTTTACACCCTTTACACTTCTTTTTACACTTTTGACAAATTTAGCGGAAGGTGAGCTGGAAAATGGTGCGGTGTTCGTCGCTGCCGAGGAGGTCGATGGAGCCGTCGTGCCGGCGCATGATCTGGCGGGCCAGGGAGAGGCCGATGCCCGAACCTTCTTTCTTGGTGGTATAGAACGGGACGAAGATCTGCTCCCGGGCGGAGGCCGGGATGGGCTCGCCGTCATTGGCGACCTGGATGATGACCTCGTCATCCGGCCCCGTCCGGGCGGAGATGTCAATCTGCTTCGCGCCGGCCTGCAGGGCGTTCTTGATGAGGTTGATGAAAATCTGGGAGATTTGGCCCTCGTCGGCGTAGATCACCAGGTCTTCTCCTTCCGGGGTGTAGCGGCAGACGGCGCTCCGGGCCGCGATCAGTTCGCTGTTCAGCGAGAAGACCTTGTCCATCAGTTCCCGGAGGTCGATGGCGTGGCGGACGGGTTTCGCGACGCCGGAGAGCTGGCGGTAGGTCTCCACAAACTTGATGAGATTCTTGGAGGAGTCGCTGATGGTGTCGAGGCCCGCCTTGACGTCCAGTTCGCTGCGGCCGTCCGCGTCCATGGATTTGGAGAGGGCGTCGGAGAGGGAGGCGATGGGGGAGACCGTGTTCATGATCTCGTGGGTCAGGACGCGGATGAGTTTGGTCCAGGAGTCCTGCTCGTGGGCTTGGCGCTGCTTCTCGAAGATGGTGCGGATGCGGTTGAGGGTGCGGTTGAATCGGTTTTTGTCCTGGAAGCGGAAGTTCAGTTCGCCGTCTTCCAGTGCATCCATCATATACCCCACCTTCTGGATGTCCTTCTGGCGCGTCCGGACGGCGGCGACCACCGCCGCGACGGCCGCGACGGCGACAAGGAGCAATATGACCAGATAGAGCGGCACCTAAAGTCCGTATTTTTTCATTTTGGCGTACAGGGTGGGGCGGCTGATGCCGAGCATCTTGGCGGCGGCGGAGATGTTGCCCCGGCTGCGGTCGATGGCCTCGCGGATCAGGGCCTCCTCTGTCGTCCCGAGGGAGCCGGAGGCGACCGAAGAATCTACCCGCACATCCTCCCCGCTCAGCACGGACCCCTCCGAGAGGATCACCGCCTTCTCGATACAGTTCTGCAATTCGCGGATATTCCCGCTCCAGCGGCCGGCCTCCAGCGCCGCCCGCGCGGATCCGTCCAGCCCCGAGAGGGGCCGGTGATATTTCCCGGCGAACTGCTCGACGAAGCGCTCCGCCAGCGGAACGATGTCCTCCCGGCGCTCCCGCAGGGGCGGCAGGGCGATGTGGACGGTGTTGATGCGGTAGTACAGGTCCTCGCGGAAACGGCCGGCCCGCACCAGGGCCTCCAGGTCCAGGTTGGTGGCGCAGATGAGCCGGATATTGACCGGAATCGCCTCGCTGCCGCCCACGCGGACGATGCTGCGGCTCTGGATCGCCCGCAGCAGCTTGGCCTGCAGGTGCAGGGGAATGTTGCCGACTTCGTCCAGGAAGAGCGTGCCGCCGTCGGCCTGCTCGAACTTGCCCGGATGGTCGGCGTGGGCATCGGTGAACGCCCCCTTGACGTGGCCGAAGAGTTCGCTCTCGAACAAGGTTTCCGGGATGGCCCCGGCGTCCACTGCGACCATCGGCTTGCCGCAGCGCAGGCTGCGTGCGTGGATCTCGCGCGCGAGCACGTCCTTGCCGGTGCCGTTCTCGCCGGTAATGAGCACGGTGGCGTCGGTGGGGGCGATCTTCTCGACGGTCTTGCGGATGGCGGCCATGGGGCGGGTGGTGCCCCAGAACATAGATCCTTCGCTTCGCTCAGGATGACAGGTGGGGCGCTCAGGATGACACTTGCGGGCTTTGTCGCGGGCGGCGGTCAGCGTGGCGGCCAGCTTCTCGTTGTCCCAGGGCTTCACGATGAAGTCGAACGCTCCGCGCTTCATCCCTTCCACGGCCAGGGCCACGTCGGCATAAGCCGTGAACAGCACCACCTCCACATCCGGAGCGAGTTTCTTGATCTCCCCGGCCCAGAAGAGCCCTTCGTTGCCGGTATTGATCTCCGTCTTGAAGTTCATATCCAGCAGCACCACGTCCGGGCGGAACTGCTCCAGGGTGTTCACCAGGGTCACCGGCGAAGGCAGGGTCTTCACCTCCGCGAAATACAGCGGAAGCAGGATCTCCAGCGCTTTCCGGATGCCGGCGTTGTCGTCCACGACCAGTATTTTTCCGTTTTTCTGTGCCATCTGCGGGTGCGAATCTACGCAGGATTTCTCAAGAATGCAAACCCTCCAGTGCGGCGAGGATGCGCTTCAGTGCCTCGTTAAGCGTCGCCCGGGGGCAGCCGACATTGAGCCGGATGAAGCCTTCGCCGCCGGCCCCGTAGCCCGCTCCGTTGCTCGGAATCACCTTGGCCCGCTCCCGGAAAAAGTTCATCAATTCCTCCTGGGGCAGGCCGAGCGCGCGGCAGTCGAGCCATACCAGGAAAGAGGCCTGCGGGCGCATCGGGACGATGCTGACGCGATGCTCGGCGAAGATCTGCTCCACCCGCTCGATGTTGCCCTGGATGTACTCCTTCAGGGCATTCAGCCAGGCGGTATCTTCGCGGTAGGCGGCGAGGACGGCCTCGATGGTCGGGATGGCGGGTTCGGAGAGTTTGGCGGCGCTGAGCGCGCCGAGATAGCGTTCGCGCTTCTGCGCATCGGGGATGATGCAGAAGGCCGTGCCGGTCAGGCCGGCCAGGTTGAAGGCCTTGGTGGGGCCGGCGATGAGGATGCCGACCCGCTTGGCGGCGTCGCTCGCGTGGCAGAACGGGCAGTGCGAGCGGCCCCAGAGGGAGAGGTCGCCGTGGATCTCGTCCGAGATGACGATCACGCCGCGGCGCTCGCAGATCTCCGCCAGGGCGGCGAGGGTCTCGCGGTCCCAGCAGATGCCCACAGGGTTATGGGGATTGCAGAGCACGAGGGCCTTGGTCCGCTCGTCGATGAGCCGCTCCAGGCCTTCCAGGTCCATCCGGTAGCGCCCGTCCTCGAGGATGAGCGGGTTGTCCACCGCCACGCGGCCGAGCCGCTTGATGTAGAGCCGGAAATGGTCATAGACCGGCGGCTGGATGATGATCTTGTCGCCGGGCTGGGTGAAGCAGAGGTAGGCCTGGTTGATGCCGGTGATGACGCCGGGGGCGTAGCCCACCCATTCCCGTTCGACGGGGAAATCGTGGATGGCGGCCTCCCAGGCGGCGACGGCCTCGTAGAAGGCTTCCGGGGTGGAGGTATAGCCCAGCACGTCGCGCTCCAGGCGCTTCTGCAGGGCCTCGCGGACGAAGGGGTCGGTGCGGAAATCCATATCGGCGATCCACATCGGGATCTCGCCGTTCGTGGCCCGTCCGTATTTGATGCTCCAGGTCCCGGAACGGTCGATCAGCTCGTCGAAGTCCCACGCGCCGGAGGCCGGCGCCGCTTTTCTCGGGCCGGTGCAGGTCGAAGCCAGCACACCTGCGACGCCCGCAGGCACGCACACCGCCGCTCCGGCCGCGGCCATCCCTTTCAGAAAATCCCGTCTGTCCATTTTCGTCGCAAAGATTTGAGCAAAGGTAAACAAGTCCGGGAAGAAATACAAGCCGCCTGCCAGCACGCAGTCGTTGGATTATTCTGAATAAATGCTTAATTTTGACTTCGTTCAGCTCATTATCCGGTATGAGAAAGCGCATTTACGAAATCATAGAACCCTCTCAGGGCGGCGACAGGGCCAGCCTTATCTATGATATCTTTATGCTGGTGGCCATCGTCGTCAGCCTCGTTCCGCTCATGTTCATGGAGGATAACGCGGCCTTCCGCATGATCGAACACGTGACGGTGGGGATCTTCATCATCGACTACATCCTGCGCTGGGCCACGGCCGACTACAAGCTCCGGAAGGGGGGATGGTCCTTCGTCCTGTATCCCATCACGGGCTGGGCCATCATCGACCTGCTGTCCATCCTGCCGGGCCTGAGCCTGATCGGACGCGGTTTCAAGATCGTCAGGATCACCCGCTTGCTCCGGATTCTCCGCATCATCAAGGCCATCCGCTATTCCAGCAAATTCCGGGTCCTGGGCCGCGTGCTCCGGAGGGAGCGGAGCGTCCTGCTCTCGGTCCTGGGCATCGCCGTCTTCTATGTCTTCCTCACGGCGCTGATCATGTTCAACGCCGAGCCTCATATTAACCCTGTCACGGGAGCGGTGACCTTCCAGGATTTCTTTGACGCGCTCTACTGGGCCACGGTGACGCTCACGACCGTCGGTTATGGAGACATGATTCCGGCGACGGATATCGGGCGCTTCATCAGCATGGTTTCATCCCTGTTCGGCGTCGCCATCATCGCCCTCCCTTCCGGCGTCATCACCGCCAGCTACATCGACGAGTTGAAGAACGAGAAGCGCAAAAAGCAAAAACCTTCCGAGAAGGAGTCGCAATCATAGCGCGGCGAAGGTCCCGTCTCCATTCCCGGTGACGGCCATACATTCCATCTCCACCAGCCAGGCCTCTCGCAGCAGGGCTTCCACATTCTCCAGCAAGCGTTCCGTGATACTCGACGAGGCCTTCTAACTGTGCCGGAAACCGGGTTGTCCTTATTTTGACTGTCATGTCTCGGGGCGCAGTTTTTTCGCAAGCAGGAAGGCGATGGCGGCGACGGCGAGGGCTTCGGACGTCACGATCAGTTCCAGGGGAATCATCCCGACGGATTTCTGCAGCAGCACGGCCCCGGCATCGACGAGCGCGTGCAAGAGGATGGCGGCGGGGAACAGCCACAGCCACTTGCCGCCTTTGCGAACCGCCATCCAGACCAGCACGGACAGACCCAGGTGGAGAATCAGGGCGGAGAAACGCTCCCAGAGCCCGATCAGCCAGGACCCGGCCGCCACGTTCTGCAGCTGATCCAGCTGAGCCTGCAGCTGCGCACCGGCGTCCACCGGAATCTTGGCGAACAGCATCTCCGTCTGCCCGGTATTGATCAGGATGGCCATGACCAGGTTGGAAATCATCGTCAGCCCGAAGAGGAGGATCATCTCCGCTCCGCCGTGGCCCGCGCCGTACGCCAGGGCGGGAAGCGGCGTCGAAGGCTCCTTCTTCATCAGGAACTTCATCGACAGGAAGCGGCCGGTCTCTTCGAAGAGGCCGGCGGCCAGTCCGCCGTAGAGGGCATACCAATATTTATTGCCCGTGATGGCGCTGCCGTGGGGGCCTTTCAGCACCACCTGGTGCAGGATGCTCTCCAGGACCAGGGCGAAGAGGAAAAAGGTGGCGGCGCCGATCACGACGGTTGAGGACTTGGCGTGATGTTTCCGCACCAGATACAAGGCCAGGGCGGCGGGAACGGCAATGCCCAGGAAGGCATTGACGCACATCAAAACGATAGAACTTGAAGGAACCATAGTTGTTAGAATGATTAGTCGCTGTAATTATGGTCGATGACGATGACGACCTGCAGATCCGGCACGAGGGCCTGGATCTCTTCGGTCAATTGCCGGCGGAGGGCGGCGTCATCGTGGCAGCAGATGTCCGGGACGACATCCACGGATAGCATTTTATCCTTTTCTGAATAGTAGAACCCGTGGACCTGGACCAGCTCTTTGTGGGCGGCGAGGGCCTTCAACACCTTGGACTGCAGCTCGGCGCTTCGGTTCTCTCCGGTGGCCACGGCATAGATGCCCACGGTCAGGATGATCCCGTGCTTCTCGAACATCATCGTGGAGATCCCGCGCGTCAGCCCGTGGATTTCGTGCGCTGACATCGTGTCCGGGACGCTGATATGCAGCGAGCCGATCATCACGTCGGGACCGTAGTTGTGGAGAATGATGTCAAACACGCCCCGTACGCCCTCGACGGCCAGGGTCTCCTCCTTGATCTCCTTGATGAGGTCCGCCGACACCCGCGCTCCCAGCAGCTCATTGACGGGGGAGGCCAGCATCTCGATACCGGCCTTGATGATGAGCACGGAGATCAGGGCGCCCAGGATGCCGTCCAGCGAGAAGCCCCAGATCAGCATCACCCCCGCAGAGACCAGCGTGGCCGTGGTGATGATGGCGTCGAACAGGGCATCCGAGCCGGAGGCGATCAGGGCGTCGCTCTTGAGCTGCTTGCCCTTCCGCTTGACATACCATCCCAGCAGGAGCTTGACCACGATGGCCACGATGATGACGATGAGCGTCGGCGGGGTATAGCTGGGCTCCGTGGGCTCGATGATCTTCTTGACCGACTCGATGAGCGAAGTGATGCCGGCGGAGAGCACGATGACGGCGATGATGATGGCGCTGAAGTATTCGATGCGGCCGAAGCCGAAAGGATGCTTGCGGTCCGCCGGACGCTGCGACAGCTTGGTGCCGATGATGGTGATGACGCTGGACAGGGCGTCGCTGAGGTTGTTGACGGCATCCATCACGATCGCCACGCTGCTGGCGATGATGCCCACCACGGCCTTGAAAGCCGCCAGCATCACATTCGCGACAATCCCGATAACACTCGTCCGTATAATCTGAGAACTACGATCCATAAGATAAACCCGCTTAAGCAAATCCAAATATACGCATTTATGCCGAAACACGAATAGATCCTTCACTTCGTTCAGGATGACAAGTTTTTCGTATCTTTGCTGCCCGCAATGAAGAGACTTGCCACGATCGCCTTTATCTTTCTGCTGGCAGGACTGCCGGCCGGGACGGCCGCGGCCCAGTCCCTTCCGGAAAACATCGACAGCGTGACGGTTCGGGCGACACGCATCCCCGTGGCGCTGTCCAGCAGCGCACGCATCGTGACGCTCCTGGACAGCCTGACCATCGCCTCCATGCCGGCCGTGACGGTCAACGACCTGCTCAAATATACGCTGGGCGTGGACGTCCGTCAGCGGGGAGCCATGGGCATGCAGACCGACATCAGCATCCGCGGCGGTACTTACAACCAGGTCGCCGTCCTGCTGGACGGGATCAACATCACCGATCCGCAGACAGGACACAATTCCTTCGATTTCCCGGTGAACATCAGCGACATCGAACGGATCGAAGTCCTCGAGGGGCCCGCGGCACGGGTGTACGGGACTTCTTCGCTGCTGGGCGCCGTCAATATCGTCACGCGCAAGGCGGAAGGGACCGGCGTCACCGCCAGCCTGGAAGGCGGTTCTTTCGGCACCCTGGCTGCGGCAGCGTCCGGAGCGGTCCGGTACAGAAACGGCTTCAACAGCATCTCGGCGGGCTACCAGCGCAGCGACGGCTACAGCCGCAATGCCGCCGGCGGATTGAACAGCGATTTCAGCGCAGTCAAGGCGTTCTGGCACGGCGCACACGACTTCGGGCCGCGCGACATCAGCTGGCAGGCCGGCATCAGCAACAAAGACTTCGGATCCAGCACGTTCTACAGCGCCGCCTATGACGACCAGTTCGAGCATACGCTGAAATCTTTCGCCGCCATCAAGTCGGAGGGAAAAGGCGCGCTGCACTTCACCCCGGCCCTGTACTGGAACCACGGCGAAGACCGCTTCGAACTCTTCCGCAACGCGCCCGGGAAATACCCTTTCAATTACCACAAGACCGACGTCGCCGGCGCGAACCTGAACTTCCGTTTGGAGACCCTCCTGGGACAGACCGCCTTCGGCGCTGAAGCGCGTCACGAACGGATCGTGAGCACGAACCTGGGAGAAAAGTTGGAACATCCCTGGGGCGCCTACGTGTGCGGCCTCTCGCGCACGGCCTTCAACCTGTTTCTCGAGCATCACATCACCTTGGGACGGCTCTCGGCCTCGGCGGGCCTGACGACCGTGTACAATACCGGCAATCAGGAAGGGATCGGCTTGTTCCCCGGTGTCGACGCTAATATCCGGATATCTGATGGGGTGCGGATCTATGCCTCCTACAACACCTCCTACCGGATGCCGACGTTCACCGAATTGTACTATTCGGTGGGCGGCCACCTGGCGGACCCGAACTTGAAAGCGGAGAAACTGCGGGCGCTGGAAGGCGGCGTCAAAGTCCTCGGCCGCGGCCTGCGCGCCCACGCCTCCGTCTATTACAACAGGGGCTATGATCTGATCGACTGGATCAAAGATACTTCTGCAGGGGAGGACGCCCCCTGGATGTCGGTCAACCATACGCGGCTGAACACCTTCGGACAGGAACTCTCCCTCCGGCTCACCCTTCCCGACCTGATCGACAGGCCTGATTTCTTTTTCGAATCGCTCAGTCTCGGATATACCCACCAGTCGCAGGACAAACAGCTCGAGGCCCGGTTGCGGTCCATCTATTCCCTGGAATACATCCGCCACAAGCTTGTGGCGCAAGCCGATTTTAGGTTTGGGGATAACTTGGCCCTCGGCCTCTCCTGGCGCTATGTGGACCGGAATACCGGCTCCGCGCTCCTGACCCCTTATTCCCTGCTGGACGCCAAACTCAGCTACGACTTCCCCCGGATGAATCTGTATCTGCGGGCCAACAACTTGCTGAACCGCAGCTGGTACGACTTCGGCGACATCCCCCAGCCCGGCCTCTGGCTGATGCTCGGCGTCACCTACCAGTTCCCCGGCCGATAGTCCTGGCGGGGGGCATGTTTCTTGCAAGTTTCTGCCAAAAGGAGAAACAGCTATGAAAGCAAAATTAATTCTATTCTGTGCGCTGACGGCACTCTGTGGAAATGCTTTCGCCCAAGACATTATCCATACCATTGACGGCCGTTCCATCGAGGCCAAGGTCCTCGAAATCAGCGACGACGACATCCTCTATAAAACCTTTGACAACCTGGACGGCCCGAACTACCGGATGTCCGTAAGCCGGGTAGCCCGCATCGTTTTCCAGAACGGGACGGAGAAATCCTTCGCCCCCGCGGACCTCTTTGCCTCGAGCCCCTACGCCTACGGACCCCTGGAATACCGCTGGGGGCATTTCTACGACCGTCACGGGCGCGTGCACGCCGACGACTTGCGGGACTACCTGGGCGTCTCCCTCTACGGAAGCGAATACCGCAAGGCCAACAACCAGTTCGATGGTGGTATGTGGCTCACGATCGGCGGGGGCTGCCTGGTGATCACTTCCGTCGTATGCGGTGCGATGCAGTCTGACTACAACAGGGGAGTCGCTGAGATGCATATGGGAGGAAGCAGCTCCACTTCCAGCGTGGGCGCCCTGTATATCGGCGCTGGAATCGTCGGTGCCGCGTGCATCGGCATCGGGATCCCCCTGATGATCAGAGGCAGCAAGCGGCTGAACGCCATCGCAGACGACTACAACCAGCGCTACGGCGCGAAAGCCTATGGCTACAACCCCACCCTCAACATCGGCCCCACCCCCAACGGCCTCGGCCTCGCACTGAACTTCTGATCACCCCTCATCCCGGGCCTGACCCGGGATCTCATGTCATCCTGAGCGCAGCGAAGGTATCTGTGTACGTGTGCGATATAAACGCAAAGCCGCCACCTCCGGAGAGATGGCGGCTGTTTCATGGTCGAACGGCCCGACAGGTCAGAATGCGAGGACGGCGCGGACGTACCAGGGATTGCTCGTGAATCCGAAAGACGCTGAGGTTTCGTTGAAATCCACGCGGGCGCCTTCCGTACATATATAGCGATCAGACATTAGTGTGCCTCCGACGTCGTTCAACGCCGTCTGAAGACCACTGCAATCGATTGAACCGCTGGGAGATTCGGTGTATGTCCAGCTGCTGCCGCATCCGATGAATAGATACTGCCAGTCCTTGCGCGACGGCAATCTCCAGGTGCCGCCCGGGACGGCGTCCTTCCCGGCACAAGTTGTCGTAGCCTCACTCAAATCCATTTTCGTCCTGTTACTCTCGTCATTCAGTGCGACGGCAACGCCATGCGTGCAGTCCGATTCATCCCCGACATAGCCAATCATGGCCACGCCGGAGGTGCCGAAGGCCGTTGCGATGTCGGCCTTCGGATAGATGTTCCCGTCGGCACCGATCAACTTGCCGATATCGCCTTCCACGGCGTTTGCGATGGCTGCCGACGTCAGGGCGAGACCGGTGGAGGTGTATGTCTTGCCGGAAGCCAGCGAGACGCTCGCTGCCGTCTTGCGATAGACGCCCGTGGCGGTCTTGGCAATGACGCTGACGGGCTGGCCATTGATGATGTCGCCGTACATGGCCACATAGATGTTGTCCAGCGACGTGGGGGTGACAGCGTACGTCGTGCTGTTGGCGGGGAAGTCGACGACGAGTTTCGTGACGGCGCTGGTGATGTCGTCCGTGCCGTCGGTGAACGAGAACTTCCAGATGCACATGGCAGGCATCATCGTCACGTCAGGCAGGGTGACTTCCGAATCGAAGACGAACATCGTCTCCGTGCCGGAGATGGCGGCGAAGTTGGCGTTGATGTCGTCCAGTGTGCCTGTCTGGTCGATGCAGGGATCCTTCGGGTCGTTGAAGTAGCCGGCGGGGTAGCCGAAGGAGATGGTACCGCCATTCTTTGGGTTGGTCAGCGTCAGCGAGATCTTGGCGGCCTTCGTCGAGGGATCGACGGCGGTTACCGTTGCCGTAGTCTCTTCCGGGGCATCGCCGATGTTGGTGTACCGCACCCAGATCTGGTCGCCCACCTCCCACGCTGCGCTGATGGAGCCGTCTTCGTTGTCGGTCATCGTGCTGCGGGTCCCGACCCCGCCCTTCGGCGAGAGCGTCGTGGTCAGCGTATAGGTATGGGCCTGCGGTGCAGGCGTAAGCCCGTCTTTGTCCGAGCAGGCCAAAAAGGTGACAGCCGTCAGTGCGAGGGCCGCCATCCCAATGATATGATCCATTGTTTTCATCGTCATGTCATTTTAGGGGTTAAGGATTAAACGGATCACCGCCGCCGGGATAACCGGGCATTCCGGGCACGTCGCCGCTGGCACAGATGACGCCCTCTTGTTTTACCTCTACGATAGTGAACGCAGGGGCTTCGTAAAGTTCGTTTTGTTTAGTATCCATTATTATAAAGCGTTGGTTAGTTGCGGGGAACGACAAATCATGGAAAATAGTGTATAAGGTAAAAGCGCTCACTACTAATTCCTTGCTTTGAACAAAGATAGTGATTGTCAACTTAAAGCACAATAGACCAATCGTTTTATTTTTCCCCAATAAAGGCAATATAGATAGACTACTGCTGAAATGGCCCGATCCGCTGATAATTGGACATGAAATTCTTATCTAAAAGGACGGACAGTATAGATTTCGGTCCGTCTGAGAAATAACTTTTAAACCATTTTAGATATGATAAAAGAACTGATGTCTTCCCTCTTCGGCTCAGGAAAGACAGACATCAAAACAGAGCCGATTATTACAGAGGCTGATTCCGTGAAGGACAGCAATTCCGAGACCCCCATTCCGCAACTATCTGTGGAAGAGGAAATCGAAGTCTTGGCAGCTCATATAGGTGGAATTGCAAGCGGCATGACCATCGAGATTGAACTGCGGGAACTATTGGGTATACTGGACAGGAAGAGAAAGAAAGCCGATTCCTATTACCAACTGAAGAAACACCTAAAGGAAGACTATGGTGTGGAGCTTATTATCACGTCCAGAACCGGGAAACATAACAAGGAGGAGGAGGTATGAGCGGGATAAGAATCGTATTGTTTGATGAGTTGTATAAGACGAACTCACTTGCTCCATCCGGCATAGAACTCCTTGGACAGATATGACTTGATCAATGGCTGGGCCCCGGGAAGGTTAAGTTTGAGGTTGCCCAGCTTGCCGAAAGACAGTTCAAGTTCACAATCTGGCGGGAATATGGTCCTTGGTGGGTACGAAAAGGTGAAAAGACGGTTATCGGCAGGCATGTCAAAGGTACTAAAAACCGCGGAAAACTCCGTCGCCGCGGCTACACTTTACTTTTAGGTTATGGCGTATGCGTGCGCGGGGGTTGATTTGACTACAGTTTGGATTTATGTTATCCGAAATCCGGGCATTTGGGGTGTAGTCGGGGCCATCCGCGCAGCCGTTTTCGCAAGTCGATGAAGGAGAGGAACTTGCTGGGATTCGGGGAGGGTGACTACAGTTTGGATTTAGGTTAACTACTCTTGGTGATGATATGCTTCGTTTGACTATTGATAAGAATGGGCATATTTCCGTTGAGATACAAGATGGCATACCAAGTTACGATGGTTATGTCCAGATTTGTTTTGAGATTGACCAGTCCTTTTTACCAAACTTGATTGACCAGGCCACGGCTCTCTACACAAGCGAGTAATTCTTTTCCCTCCTCCTTTTGGAAAGAATTGCTTTTTTGCGGTTGCAAGTCTCATTCATTTCTCTATCTTTTCACTTGTCATTGTAAGTAATTACAATTAAGAAAAAGGGCAGGCACCTTTTCCTCTATTCGGGTGCCTGCTTTTTTCCCCAATCATAGAACCCTAACCGAGGCCGTAAGGCGCTCTACTCTATCCCCTCTGTTTTTTGGCCGTAACAATTCGGGGCTGGAATGATGTCACGCAGGGCCCAAATCTTTTCCATGTCTTCCAGCATCGAGTTCGAAAAGAGAACGTCGCTGGGTACAGAAAAAGCGATGCTGCAGCATCGCTAATCCTCCTTATTCTTGGTATTCTTGTGTCCTTGTCCGGCTTGATCCTGCTCTTTCAACTTTTCAAGATGAAGGATGCGAACCTGAAAGAAGGAGCGACTTATAAATTAATTAAATCCTTTACTGTCCCCCTTATCGTCATAGGGGTTGCGTGCATAGTTGCATTCTTTATCACCACTTCCGGTTAGGTATTTTGAAAAGAATTGCTTTTTTGATACGGTATTTGGAGGGCAAAGGGAAGAAAGGGAAATTATCGAAACGGGCTACTGGCCATGAATACCGGCCTTTGTTATGGCCGACCCAGTTAAAATAGCCATCTGGCCATAAAATAATAGGGCTTTTATGGCCG
>JAEEVG010000008.1 GCA_016290835.1 Bacteroidales bacterium
GCCGGCGCGGCCCGCGCGCCGCCGCCCCCGCCGCCTGCACCGGGAAGTACTCCAGCAGCGCGGGCACGAAGAGGTAGGCCACCAGCAGCGACACGCAGAGGTTGATCACGATCACCCAGGTGAAGTCCGACAGGTTGGCCCGTTCCTGCTCGGGCATCAGCAGGATGACGAGCAGCGCCGCGACCGTGGTCATCACGGCGCAGAGCAGCGAGGGGAAGACCCGGCGGTCGCCGCAGCGGGTATAGTGGTCGATCATCACGATGCTGTTGTCGATGATGATGCCCAGCGATACCGTCACGCCGGCGAGGGTGTAGATATGGATCTGGAGCCCCAGGAAATAGTAGAGCGCGACCGAGATCAGCAGGTTGACCGCCAGGGTCACGGCGATTACCAGCATATAGCGCCACGAGCGCGCCATCACGAACACGAACACCAGCAGGATCAGCAGGCAGAGCGCCGTGCGGAAATAGATCCGGTCCAGTTCGTCCGCGATGTATTCCGAGTAGTCGTAGGTCACGGAGATGCCGATTTCCTCCGGGAAGCCCCGCTGGAGTTCGGCGATGCGGTCTTTGATCTCCTGCACCACGCCGAGCAGGTTGGCGTCGGCGCTCACCTCCACCGACAGGGTCAGCACGTTGAGGCCGTTGACGCGGTAGTAGGAGTTCGGCAGGGCCTCCTGGTAGCGGAAGGTGGCGAGGTCGCCCAGGTGCACCACGCGCCCGTCCACCTGCGCCACGGGGATTTCCGCCATCCGGGTCTGCTCGGCGCCGGTGTCGGCTCCCGCGCTGCGCAGGCGCACGCCGTAGGCCTGCCCGCCGCTCTGCGTCATTCCGACGATCTGCTCGGAATAGTAGTTCGCGAACGCGCTGCGGATCTGGTTCGCGGTGATCCCGGAGGCAGCCGCCTTGTCGGCGTCGAAGGAGATCACCCACTCGAAGGGCGTCTGGCCGTAGAAACTCACGCTGCTCACCCCGTCCACGATGGACAGCGGGTAGAGGAGCTCCCGCTCCACGAAATCCGCAATCTCTTGCGAAGGCAGGGCGCTGCGGATGTTGTAGGCGATGGCCGTCTGGGTCTTCTCTCCGCGCGAGTTCAGCGAGATGGTCGGGTAGGAGCAGCCGTCCGGAAGTTTCGAATAGAGGTTGCGGATCTGCGAGGCTACTTCGAAGCGGACGGCCTCGATGTCGGAGCGGTGTGCGGCACGGACGGTCACGGACCCGCTGCCGTCGCGCGAGACGCTGCTGGTGGCCTCCACGGCGCGGATCGTGGAGAGCACGCCCTCCAGCTTGGAGGTCACCTCCGCCTCCACGATGCGCGCGGAGGCGCCGGGATAGCTGTAACTGACCGTGATGTTGCTCGTGGCCGCCGAGGGGGTATACTGCACCTTGAGCCGCGGGAAGCAGGCGATGCCCACCACGGCCGCCACCGCCATCATCAGCAGCACCGAGAAGGAGGATATGCCCCGCCGCTCCGCCATCAGCCGCGCCGACGCTTATAGATGGCGGCGTAGACCGTCGGCACGTAGAAGAGACTCACGAGCGTACCGGCCGCCATTCCCACGTTGACCACGAGGGCCATCGGGAACTGCAGGTCGGCGCCCATATTGCCGCGCGACAGGAAAGGCGCCACGGCCAGGATCGTGGTCAGCGAGGTCATCAGGATGGCCTTGAGGCGGCGGTGGCCGGCCTCGTGGACGGCGGCCTCCACCTCCCAGCCGGCCCGCACGAGCCGGTTGATCGTGTCAATCTTGAGGATGGAGTCGTTGATCACGATACCCGTGATCACCACCAGGCCGATCAGCGACATCATATTGATGCTCACGCCCACCAGCCACAGGAAGCCCAGCGACACGGCGATGTCGATCACCACTTCGGACAGGATGATGAAGGGCTGCACCAGCGACTCGAACTGCGAGGCGAGGATGAGGAAGAGCAGCGCCAGGGCCACCAGGAGCACCAGCAGCATCTGCCGGATCATCTCCCGGTTGGAGAACCACGCCCCGGCGAAGGCCACGTCGAAATGGCCGTCCTCCCGGACGGCGCGGCGGATCGCACCCATGGCGCCCGGGACCTCGCGGGCCGGCAGATCCAGTTCCACGGGATAATAGTTGCCGTCGTCGCCCGACACGAGCGCCTTGAAGTCCTGCTCGAAGGTCTGCCGCATCAGCGCCGAGGCCGGGATCTCGGTCCGGCCGCCCGGCACTTCGGCGTCCGAGACGGACACCGTGGCCCGGGCCAGGATCTGCGAGAGTTCCTCCGCATCCGTACCCAGTACGACGGGCACGGAGCGGGCTCCCTGCACGATCTCGAAGAGGCGGTTGCCGTTGAGGGCATTGCGCAGCACGTTCGTCAAATCATTGAAACTCACCCCGTAGAGGGCCATCAGCTCGGGGTCGGAGACATAGAGGACGTCCCGCTTGAGGGGGATTTCGTCCACCTGCACGCCCGGCAGGGCGGTCCGCACGGCGCCCAGCGCCTCCCGGACGCCCGCCACGGTCAGCCCCTCGTCGGTCGCGGGCCGCAGGCGCGCGAGCAGTTGCGGTTCGCGTTCCGCGAAGACCATTTCAAAAATGTTCCCCGAGGAACCCCACGCGGAGATGGCCTCCGGCCAGCGCTCGTGCACGAGTGCGGAGAGGCGTTCCTGCAGGGCGGCGAGCTCCCGCGCATTGGCGCAGCTCACATAGAGCGAGGCTTCGTTCATCGACTGGTCGCTGCTGTGGCCCAGCACGAACTGCTGCACCCCCACCAGCGCCGAGTTCTGCTGCGACGCGCCGGCCGCGGCCTGCTCCAACGTCACGATCCGCGCCCGGTTCTCCTCCAGCGTTATATGCTCATTCCAATCCACCTGGAGAATAGCATCGGTATAGGTGATCGGCGGAAGTTTCTCCTTGCGCATCCCCCACACGCACGCGGCGGCCACGACGGCGCAGCCGAGCGGCAGCGCCCAGGCCAGCCATTTGTGCGAGAGGCACCAGGAGACCGTGCGGTCATAGAAGCGCGTGGCCCCGTCGAAGCGGAAGCGCTCCAGGAAAGGACTCGGCCGGAAGGCCGGGAGTTTCTTGTACAGCGCCCAGTAATAGACCGGCAGCACGACCACCGTCACGGCATAGGAGACCAGCAGGACCGTGGTCACGGCGATGGCCTGGTCGTAGAAGAGCTGGCCTGCCAGGCCGTTGAGGAAGATCAGGGGGATGAACACCGCGCAGGTCGTGAGCACGGAACTGAGCATCGCCCCGCGCACCTCGGCGGTGCCTTCCACCACGGCTTCGCGCAGTTGCTCGCCCCGCTGCCAGCGCGCGGTGATGTTGTCGGTGAGCACGATGGTGTTGTCCACCATCATACCCACGCCCAGCAGCAGGCCGGACAGGGAGATGATGTTGATGGACAGTCCGATGGCGTAGAACACGAAGAAGGAGATCACCAGCGACACCGGGATCGTGAGCGCCACCAGCAGCGGCGAGCGGAAATCCTTCATAAAGAAGAAAATCACCACGATGTCCAGCAGGATGGCCATCAGGATGTTCAGGAGCAGGTTGCGGATGGAGTAGTCCAGCAACTCGGTCTGGTCGCGGGACATCGAGAACGCCATCTGCGGATAGTCCTTTCGGAAGAGCTCAAGCTGTTCCGAGATGCCCTTCTTGAGGTCGGACATCCGGGCCTCGCTCTGCTTGATCACGGCCATCACCACGGCGTCGCGTCCGTCGCTGCGCGCGAGCCCCGTCCGGGCCGCCTCGCGCTCCACCACGGACGCCACGTCCCGGACCTGGAGCACGCGCTCCCCTACCTTGAAATAGACATTGGAGATATCCTCGCTGGAGGAGGCGAAGGAGTGGAACTTGACGTTGTAGTGGTATTCCCCGTCGCGGATGGTGAGGTTGGAGAGGTTGACGTTGGCCGCGGAGATGCTCTGCTCGAACTGCCCCAGCGACACGCCCAGGCGGGTGAGGGCCTCGAGATCCGGGATCACCAGGATTTCACGGTCCACCCCGCCGCTCAGGTCCACCATCGCCACCTCGGGCAGCTGCTCGATGCGCTTGGCGATGACGTCTTCGGCGAATTCGCTCATCCGCAGGAAGTTGCCGCCCTCCTCGCGGAGGGTCATATTGATGTAGAAGGCGGGAATGTCGGTGGCCGCGGCCTTGAAGACCTTGGGGCGGTCGATGCGCGGCAGGGAGCCCATCGCGCGGTCGATCTGTTCGTTGACCTCGATGTAGAAGAGGTCCAGGTCCTGCCCTTCCTCGAAGGAGAGGGTCATCGTGGCGCTGCCGTCCTTGGCTTCGGAGCGGATGTCCTTGAGGTGCGCGATCTGCACGAGCCGCTGGCGCAGCGGCCCCACCACGGCGTCGTTGAGTTCGCGGGCCGAGAGGTCGGGCGCGGACGCCTGGATGGTCACGTAGGGGATGTCCACCTCGGGTATCAGGGACACCGGCAGGCGGCCGATGCCCACGAAGCCCAGTACCACGAGGACCAGCAGGATCATCGTGACGGAGACGGGACGGTCCAGGAGCTTTCTGAGCATACGCCTACTGCTTGATGACCACGCGGGAGCCGTCGGCGAGGTTGAGGTTGCCCGACACGATCACGCGGTCTCCCTCGGACAGGGTGGCCCCGCGGTCGGTGTTGGCCACCACGGCGTAGCTCTCGCTGTTGGCGCGGACCGTGTGGACATAGACCCATTCGGCACGGCCGCCTTCACCGTAGCGGAAGAGGACTTCCAGGCCGTCGCGGATGACCACGGCGCTCTTGGGGACGACCAGCTGCGCGGGGAGGTTCTTGTCCACCGTGACCTTGACGTTCATTCCGTCCAGCAGCCCGGCGCCGCCGGGGATCGTGGCCGTGACGGCGATCTGGCCGTTCTTGTCGATGGTCGGGTTGATGCTCTTGATGCGGCCGGAGACCGTGCGCTCGCTGCCGAAGGGGCTCACGCGGACGGCCTGGCCGCGCTCCAGGAAGCTGTATTCCGACTCCAGCGCGGAGAAAGTCACGTCGTAGGTCCCGTCCGAGATCAGGGTGCAGAAGGCCTCTGCCCCCGTGCGGTCCCATTTCTTGAGGTTCAGGTCGGCCACCTTTCCCGCGAACGGGGCGCGCAGCACCGTGCCCTCCAGGGCGCGCTGTGCCTTGGCGTAGCTGTTGCGGGCGGCGGTGTAGCCGGAGCGGATGCCGGCGAGATCCCGCACGTCGGCGGGGACCGAAGCCGTGTCCGCCACGGCATAGCCCAGGCCCGCCAGCACGTCGAGATACTCCAGGCGCGTGCGGGCCAGGTCGATGCGGGCGGTCTCCAGGGCGGCCCGCTGCTCGGTGTCGTCCAGGCGCGCGATCACGGCGCCCCGCCCCACGGCGGTGCCGTTCTGCACGGGGATATCGACGAGCTGGCCGCTCTCGCGGAAATACAGCGCGCTGCGCTGCGCCGCGGCGAGCTTGCCGTTCGCGACAAGCTGCATCGGGAAGGTCTCCCGCTGCAGGGTGATGACCTCCACCTCGTTGACTTCGGGCGAGTAGGCCAGCTTGGATTCGTCCTCCGGGTCCGTCGCCGGCTTTGGCTTGCAGCCGGCCGCCAGACACAGGGCGGCGAGGGCCGCCACCCAGGCTATCTTCTTCAGTTCCATATTACTGCGTCATTTCTTCGTAATTGACCGTCAGGTCGTCGCCCGCAATGAAATCATAGAGCGTGAGCTTGCGGAGCGTGTAGTAGTAGTTCCAGAAGCTGGCGATGTCGCGGACATACTTCTGCGTGGCGTTGTCGCTCTCCGTGCGGGCCGTGTTGAGGTCGGTCACGGAGGCGGTGCCGCTGCGGAATTTGTCCATCACCAGTTCGTAGCGCTCCAGCGCGATGGCGGCGGCGCGGCGCGACACGTCGCACAGCTGGCGCTGGTTGTTGAACTGGCCCACGGCCGTGTAGAGGCTGATGCGCTTGTCATTCTCGGCCTGCTCGACCTGGGCCTTGACCACGTCGGCGGCGGCCTCGGCCTTCTTGACGCGGCCGCGGCCCTCTCCCCAGTCCAGGATCGGCACGGTGAAGGTCAGGCCCACGACTTCCTGGTTGAGCAGGTCGCGATAGACGCCCTGGAGTTCGGGGGCGGTCTTGGAGAGGCCGAAGCGGGCGTTCAGCTGCATCGTGATGCCACGGGCGGCCTTCGCCTGGGCGATGGCCGACTCAGCGTTGAGGAGATTGATGTCGTTGGTGAGGTTGAACGAGGAGTTCTCCGAAGCTTTGCGGAGCACCAGGTCGTAGTCCATCATCACGGCGGGCAGGTTCTCTTCGAGGACGGTCTGGACCTCGCGGGTTTCGTCCAGGCCCAGCAGCGAATTGAGCTGCATCCGGGCTTCGCGCAGGGCCACGTAGTTCTCGTTGACGGCGATGCTGTCGGAGAGCATCCGGAGTTCCAGCTGGAGATATTCGTCGCGCTTGACGCTGCCCAGCGAGAGGCGCTCGCGCGCGATGCGCAGGAGCTGGGCGGTGTTGTCGTAGTTGGTCTGGGCGACCTCATAGAGTTTCTGGGCTTCCATCACCCCGAAATAGCGGTCCACGGCCCGCAGGGTCACGTCTTCCATCGATTCGAGGTAGGTGCGCTTGGCCTTTTCGTATTCTTTTGGGGAGATCAGCTTGTTCCACTTGAACTGGTTGTAGGAGAAGAGGGGCTGGCTGTAGGAGAGCGTGACAGGCTGGGCGTACCAGGTGGTACCGCCGGAGCGGAACTGGTCGATGCGCGTGAGGTCGGTATAAAGGGATAGCGTGCCGCCGGTGAAGGGGATGTTCTGCCGGGCGCGCAGGCCCAGGCTGTTCTCCATGTTGTAGTTGGAGGTGTAGAGGAGTTCGCCGGACTGGGGGTCCTGCAGCAGGCGCAGGGAGCGGTCGAAGCTGCCGAGCGTGCCGTAGAGCGACAGCGACGGCAGGCGGCTCGCCTGGTAGGAGCGCCAGGCCCAGTAGTCCGAAACGAATGCCGCGCGCGCCTGCAGCGCCGGCACGGACTGCGTCCGCGCCTCGCCGATGACCTCCTTGAGCGTCATCGGCTGCGCCTGCGCCTGCACCCCCGCGCCCGCGAGCGCGCATACCAGCGCGGCCAGTTTTATGATAATCAGTCGTCTTTTCATCTCTTTATTTATGACGGATTCCTCCGGCGGAATGTTACACCCCGCTCACAAATATAACGAAATAATCGCACAAAACGACCCCGGCCGTCCCGCCTCTGCAGCGTCGACTTATTTCAGGGATAAGCCCCCTACCGGAACCGGATTCTGGCGATTACGGGGTTGTCCGCATCGTCCAGGCCGTCCAGGACCCCGGGGTTCGCGATTTTTCCCTTCAGGTCCGCGGCCAGTTTCCGGGCATCCCCCGGGAAGAACAGCCCATAGAGCACATCTTCCCCGAAACAGCAGAACGGCGACATGTTCTCCAGCTCATACCAGGGCAGCACGAACCACGCCCACGCCTTCCCGTTGTGAAGCCCGAACCGGGCGCCTCCTTCCGTCTGTCCGCCCGACACGTTCACCTGCACCAATTTGTGCTTCGTCCCTTCCAGATAGCGCCAGATCAGGGCATAATCCCCCGCCATGAGCATCTCGGCCGCCTTGAACGCGTCCTGCGCGCGGAAGAAGTCCGGCGCGATGGCATATTGCCCGAAATCAAAGTCCAGATACGGGCGCAACTCCCCGCCTTCGAACACATAGACGGTCGGCGAATATGAATCGAGCACACAGACCCCGCCCCCGGGCAGGGCGCTGAAGACGTGCTCCGATTCCAGGGCCAGCAAGTTCGCGTCCAGGGGCAGGAAGCCCGTTTCCCGGCCGGACCCGTCTTCGGTGAACACGACCCGGCAATCCTTCTGCTTGCTATACCCGTAGTTGGTGAGCAGCCCTGCCGCGGTGCGATACGCCCCGAAGCCCACGGGCACCCCTTCCCGCTGCTCCAGCAGTGTCCCGTCCGGAGAAAAAACCAGCTCGGAACCGGGATGGCAGAACAGATGAACCGCTCCGTCCAGGACCTGCAGGGTGCTGATATCGTTGTACTCCCCCGGCCCGTTGCCGTGGCGCCCAATCTCGTTCAAGAAGCGGCCTTCCGGCGAGAAACGGAACACGTTCGTCCGCTGTTTGTCCACGACCAGATAGCCCTCGTCCAGCAGGACCAGATCCAGCCGGATCCCCAGCAGGTGGGCATCATCCGTTTCCAGCGGAACGAGTTCGACGGATGAAACGGCATCGGCGAAGGCTTTCGCCGAATCGGCCGGTGCCATCCGGATGGCAGCACCGTCTTCCCGGCCGCAGCCGACCAGCAGGAGCGCCGCGCAGCACAGCGCAAGGCGCAGAAAGGAATTCTTATTCATCGTTATTTCAAAGTTTTGGTGAGAAGGGCTTCGAAGCAGACGAAACGGCCGAAGTCGAACGTTTCGTCCGGGTTGCTTTTGCGGTAGCGGGCGAAGTCCAACTTCCGGGGTCATTATATTGATATGACGGACGCCCGGGCGCAATGTTACAGCTTACCCCTGCTTTTTTCCGCAGATCCGGGGGAAGAATTTGGGGACTTCCCGGCAGTAGGCCGCATATTCGGGGTATTTGGAGCCGCTGATCTCTTCGGCGAAGGCGCTGCTGCCCAGGAAGAGGACGATCAGCAGGAGGGCGCCGATGATGCTCCAGTTGAGGATGCCGAGACCGCCGCCGAGGGTGAAGAGGTAGAAGGCGCACCAGGTCCCCTGCTCGGCGAAGTAGTTGGGGTGCCGGCTGAAGCGCCACAGCCCTACCGTGTTGAAGCCTTTGTTGTAGGGGGCGGGAAGCTCTTCCAGACGCCTGCCTTCCCCCAGCATCTTCCATTTCGTGGATTGGAAGGCCCATTGCTGCTCATCGGCGATGGTCTCGTAGAGGATGAAGCCGAGCATCAGGGCGGCGGCGAGGGCGTCCACCCAGCCGAAGGGGACGTCCACGCCCGAGAGCACAAGGGCCGGGAAGGTGGTCATCAGGACCAGCGCGTTCTGGTAGCAGCTGATGAAGAAGAGGTTGAACAGCATCCATTTCCAGTGGGGCTGGAATTCCTTTTTGGCCCGCAGGACCGGCCAGCGGTAGTCCTCCTCCCCTTCCCAGAATTTGAGGCGGTAGGCCCCTTTCCGGGCGAAGTTGAAGGTCAGCCGGGCGCCCCAGAGGGTCGCCAGGCAGGCCATCACCACCAGCCGCGTGCTCATACCGCCCCGGGCGGCAATCACCCAGGTATAAACGACGGGCAGCAGGCTCCAGAGTTTGTCCATCTGGCTGTTGTTCCCGGTGAGTTCTCCGACCACGAAACAGAACAGGGCGCTGCATCCGCAGATGATTCCGAGGATCTTCAAAGTCTCCAGCTGAGCCGGGCTCAGCGCCGGCCCGACGAAGATATACAACAACGGGCACGCAATCAACGAAAAGGCCACCAACGACCCCACAACTTTCACATTCATACCCACAAAGATACAAAACTTCCCCCAAACTCCCTCCCTCTTTTCCCGTCTCATCCCTGCCGCCATCCCTCCCCTTCTCCTCGCCTCTCACCTCCTCCTCTCCCCGCCGGCCCGCCGTCGCCTCCTCCTGCCTCTTTCCCCCTCCCGTGCTCGGAATGTCCTGAAATGCCGGACATTTAGAGCAAAATCGGTTGTTTTTGCTGCAAATGTCCTTGATTTTCGGACATTTGCAGCATCTCCCGCCATTTTCCCCTGGTTTTTACGTTTCTGCAGGTGAGTTTTCCCGGAAAAGACTATCTTTAGGCAAAACTTGATACTATGTATAAACTGATTTGCGTTCTGGTCTCCACAGACCACCTGCCGAGCCGCCTCTGGTTCCGGGAAGAGGAAGATTTCAAAGTTGCGATGAACTATGTCGCCGTCATTTCCAGCATGATGGGTATTCCGGTGCTGGCCTTCATCCTGATGTCCAACCACGTTCACTTTGTCTTGGGCTGCAGCCGGGAAGAGGCGCTCGCCTTTATCACAGAATTCAAAAGGCGTTATAGCAAATACTATCAGCGGAAATATGGAATCAAAGAATTCTTGCGCAGGAACGGTGTAGATATCAGGGAATTAGAGGAAGAGGACGAGACATTGGAGCGGGCTATCGCCTATGTCCAGATGAACAGTGTCGCCGCCGGCATCTGCGCCAACGCCGCCTTCTATCCCTGGGGCACGGGAGAAAGCTTTTTCCGGGCAGACCAAAAAGAAGGAGCGCTCCTGTCCGACCTTTCCCAAAGAAAACAGTTCCGTCTGCTTCATAGCCGGGATCAGCCGAAGGCGCCGCTCCGGCTGACGGACAACGGGTATGTGGACCCGGCGTCTTTTGTCGCCGTTCAATTTGTAGAAAAACTCTTCCGGACACCGGCCCGGTACAATTTCTTCTTGCAGAACTCTTCAAAAGCGCGTCTGCGCCTCCAGGAAAGCCCAACCCCCTTGTTCCGGGATCAGGTCATCCTCGGTCTTGTCCAGGAATTGTGCCATTCCTTATTCCGGAAACGCTCTTTGGACAATCTTTCGCCGAAACAGACCGGAGAGTTGCTCCGGCAGTTGCGGTTTCGCTTCAACACCGAGCCGGCCCAACTCGCCCGCGTCCTCGAACTCCCCTACGAAACCATCACCCGCCTCCTCGACACCTTCTAAACAGACCCCATACCCCGCCACCCGCACCTCTTGACAGCCGGGACTCCCGGACGGGGATGGAAAGAAAAAGGCCTCCGGGGGTCCGGGGGCCTTTCTTGCGGGGGCAAAAGCCTCCGTCTGGAGGGGCGGGCTGCTAATAGAAGCGCTCGCGGTTGTCCTTGACGTTGTCGTACTCCTGCATGACGGAGAGAATCATCTGGGCCAAGTACTGGTTCTTCTGGAGGGAGAGGTTCTTGGCGTCTTCCTCGGAGTAGAAGGAACCGGTCTCGCGGTTGCTCACGCTGACGATATAGGAACCCATGACACCGGCCACGGGGCCGTAGATTTCGCCTTCCTTGGCCGCAACGATGGCGCCGATCAGGGCCGGCTCCACGCCGGAGGAACCCAGCGACAGCGCGTCGCGGTGCTGGACCTCCACGCCGAGCCGCTCGGCCACCTCTTCGATGGTCTTGGCACCGGCGATCTTCTCGGCGACCTCGCGGGTCTTGACTTCCTGCATCTTCTCATTATACAGGCGATCCTGGATCTGGGCGGCCATCTTCTGAACCGGGGCGTAGCCTTCCTTGTTGATCGCTTTGAGGGCCACGACGAAGAAGTACTTGTTGTCCACGGTGATGATGTTGGAGGCCTTGCCCGCCTTGGCGTCGAAAGCCCAGCGGGTCACTTCCTTGGCGTTGTCGACAGCACCGTAATTGGCGGTCGCCTCGGTGATGGTGACAGGGAAAGAATAGACCTTGGTGGTGTCGATGGCGCGCTTGTAGCCATCATAGGTGCCGCCGGCGATGGTGGCGAAGTTGTTGGCCTGGGAGTAGTAGTCGTTGAAGGTCTCCTTGCTGGCCAGGGCTGTCTTCTCCAGGATGGCGACCTGCTTCTTCAGCACGGGCTTGGTCTTCTGGCTCACGAGCACGACATGGGTGCCGTACTGGGTGTTGAGCACGTAGGGATCACCCGTTTTGGCATCAAAAACGCCTTCAAAACCGGGCACCATATAGTTCTGGGTCATCCAGCCGATGCTGCCGAGTTCGCCGTCGGCGGCGGAAGCCTGATCGAGGGAGTACGTGGCCACGAGGTTGGCAAAATTGCCGCCCTTCTTGATCACGCCCACCAGCGAGTCGGCCACGTGAGCGGCGTTATCGCCCTGGAGCAGGATGTGCTTGACGAACGCAGAGTCGGGGATCATCCGGCTGTCCATCTCGCGGCCGGCATAGAAGGTATTGCCGGCGGTGATGACCTGGGTGACCTTGCTGCCACCGAAAATCTGGTCGTTGAGCTCCGCATTGACGGTGCTGAGTTCGCCGTCCTTGTACCAATAGTTATCCAGGTTGCGGTCGGAATTCTTGGAGAGGAAACTGCGCATGTTGTCGGTGCTGGCGAATTCCTCGTAAGCCTCGGTGATCGCTTCGCTCGCAGCGGCGACATCTTCAGCGGACGGAATGACCTCGAAGACGACATACTCAATCTCGCGGTTGGCGATTTGCTTGAAGAACTCCTTATGCTTCTTGTAGTAATCGTTGATTTCCTTGGCGCTGACGGTGATGGTGCTGTCAGGAACCACGGGATAATAGGCCAGGCAGTAGTCCACGTCGGCGGTGGTGTTGCCTTCCTCGATGGCCTGGGCAAGCTGCAGGGCGTTATCCGGGTTGCTGGCGTTGAACAGGGAGGCGTACTTGGCGTAGAACTGCTGGTTGTGGACCGAGTTCTGGAGGAAGTTCCAGTAGCTGCTCAGCCGTCCGCTCTCGTCGGCATCCATCTCCTGGATAAAAGCCTTCAGCCGATCCGGGGAGAAATAACCCGTCTCGTCCACGAAAATCGGGTTCTGGGCAAGCGCCGGGGAGGTGTACTCACCACCCATCAGGGCCAGCATCTCGTCTTCACCGACGGTGATGCCCGCCTCTTTGGCATTCTTGACAAACATATGTCTGTCAAGGAGATCCTGCCAGGCCGCATCGCGGATGGCCTTCTGGGTCTGCTCGTCGCGGGCGGTGCCGGAGAGGAGCTCGTTGATGGCCGTGAAACGATCGATATCAGACTGGAAATCGGTGTAGGAAATCTTCTTGCCCGCTATCTGCCCGACGTCATATTTAGAAGACATCTGGGTCAGGGCAGACTCCAGCGAACTGGGGTCGATGATAAAGGACAGGAGCGACAGCGCGATGATGATCGAGATCACGATGCCGAATTTTACGCGTATTTTTTCAAGTACCGCCATTGTTATATATTTTTATAATTTTCCGATAAGGGGCTGCGAATTTAGTTATTTTTTTGGAAACGGCCCAATAAAATTCACAGAATCAATGATAACCGCCGTTGTATCCTGCACTACTACCCCGTAACCGTCGAAAGGACGGTACAGAATGGAGTTCCGGACGTGGTCGTCCGAACGCATTCCGAAGCCCTGCAGGAAGCCCTGGCGGGAATACATCTTGACATAGCAGTCGGTGTATATCTCCTTCTTGGCCTGGTCCCAATAGATGGTGTCCGTCTCCATCGTCTCCTGCTCTATCACATTGTGCAACACCACGTTGCCGAAGGCCTCCCAGATCTCGTCCTTGTCCCGGCTCTTGGGTACGATGTGCCGGGCGTCGTCCGCCACGATCACAGACTCGAGCAGCCCCTCGTCGTTATAGCCGAACACGGAGATGCCGTGAGGAAAAGCATCGAAGGAAGCCGTATCAGTATCGTAGTGCTCCATCAACTCGGCTTCGATGCGCATCGCAACCGCCCCGTTGCGGGTCTGGACGGCAAACATATCATAGGTACGCTGGGTGGGTGTCTTGCTCAGATCCAGCCGGTCCGCCTCCCCTATCTGTCCGCCGCAGGAAACGACAATGCTGGCAACCACAGCCGTGATTGCCAGCATAGCGAGTATATTTCTGCGTCCTTTCAATTATCTGGTACGCACCGTGGTGGTGGCGCGCATGCCGCCGCAGACGACCGTATAGGACTGGCCGCGGGTGATGTCGTACATGAAGGCCTCGGCGGTCTCCGGGAAGTAGACGCTGTACTGGCTGATGTAGCGGTTGGCCTCTTCGGTCAGGGACGGATCGGCAGCCTTCGCTTTGTTCATGTAGTCGCAAGCCACCCAGTAAGGGGCGCGACGGGCGATCTCATCGCCACCGCAGCGGGTGGAACCCCAGATGTTGCCGATGAGGAAGTAGGCCTTGCCGGCCAGGGCCTCGTTCTCGGCGGCCACCTTGGAAGCATAGTCGAAAGCGCGGGCGCTCTCGCCGTTCTTGAAGCAGAAGGTCGCGAGTTCATAGGTCCAATCGGCTTTGCGGCTGTCTTCGACATCCTCGCTCGCCAGAGCGTTCTCCATATAGACGATGGCCTCTTTGACGTTGCCGCGGGCACCGTGCAGGCGATACAGATAGTAGGAGCTGCTGGGGGAAGGATCCAGCTTGTTCATCGTGGTGACGGCCTGCAGGAAGAGGTCGTTGTTGTCGCAACCCTCGGTCATGCTCATCGTCTTGACGATGCTCTGGGCGAGCTGGAGGTTATCCGGATCGGCGGCGAAGCGCGGGGTGTAGAGTTCGACCAGGCTCTCGCAGCTGGCGACCTTGCTGCCGGCGAAGAGGCTGCCCATATCGTTCTTGACATTGGCGATCTGCTCCTTGTCGTTGTCGTTCGCCGGAACCATCTTCTCGACGATGTCGCCGTTGCGCTGATAGACGTTGATCACGGACTCGGCGTCCAACTGGCCATCCTGGAAGAGATCGATGGCGGCCTGCATGTCATAGAGCATGATGGTCGGACGGGTCTTCTCCTGGTTGGCGGCGATGATGGTCTCGAAGCCGTCATAGAGTTTCTTGGGATCGTCGCGGACATAGTTGTGCAGATCCTGGCCCATGTTGTTGTAGGCCGTCACGGCGTTGGCCGGATAGTACTGGGCGCGCGTGGTGTGCAGGGTCAGCAGGGAGTCCACCAACGCATTGCGATACGTGGCGTTTGCGGCGTTCTTGGTGATCAGCCGGCGGAGCAGGGTCGTTCCGTCGATGAGCATCGTCTGGTTGGCCGTAGGCGGGCACAGGGAATAGGCCTTGCGCCAGCTCGGCAACGCCTCGTCATAGTTATTCTGCTTGAAATACTCCTTGTAGAAGGAAAGATTGGTAATGCACTGTGCGCTGTCTGCGCCGTACTTGCCCTGGGCGAAACCGTTGGTTCCCACCAGCATCATGGCAAAGGTCAGAATGACAAGAGTTAATTTTTTCATATCGCAAAACTGTATTATTATTCTTTCTTTTACAAATACTGGTGCTTGCGGAACCAGATGTCGAAGAGGTTAACTCCTATAGAGAAGTTTATGTAGCGCTCCCGGATCATTTCTCCGGAAACGGCGCCCCGCTGTCCGAAATCCACACCCAACGTAACTCCGTTGTAACCGGCCAGGCCGTCCAGGTAAATCGGCAGGGTGACACCCAATGTTATACCGGTAGATGCAACTTTCTTGCCATTAAGCAAGTAATACTCATTTTTGTGGTATGCGCCGATCCGGTAAGCGGCTGTGTTGAAGTAATATCGCACGTCGTTCCGGTTCGGAATGAACTCGAATCCGAAGCGGATGGCATCGGTGACGGTGGCGGCGAAAGCCTTGCTGGCCGTGAAGCCGCGGGTGCCATCCAGACCGCTTTTGGTCCAGTCGGAACGGCTGTAATCCAGCTCGGCCATCCATTTGTTGGTATTCTTCAGGGTGATGCCGAAGGCCATCTCGCCGGCCAGGCTGACGGTCGCATCCTTGCCGAGATTGTCCAATTTGTAGTAAAGCGTATCTGACGCGGCGGTTCCGGCCGAGAAACGCGAACTCTCCATCGTGCCGGATAACTTGGCCGCGGTGGTGTAGGTCGCCCCTATCCCGAGACTGAGCCGCGAAGAGAGCGGCTGCTCGAACTGCAGGCCGAAGCGGGCGGAGTGGCCGCTGAGTTTGGCGGACGTCCCGTTCTTGATGCTATTGTAGGAGGCGTCGTTGAAGGTCGTGTAGTAGGTCTTCTCGATGTTGCCGAAGTAGAAGTTCCACTGGGCGCCGAGCGAGAGATTGCGGAACACTTTGAAACCGAAGGCCGCGAAACCGCGGTAGAGGCTGCCCATGCCGGTGGCCGAATAGGTGATGTTGCCGGTGTGGCCGATGATGTTGGGATCGGTGTAGTCGAAACTGTAGCCGAAACCCGTGTCGCTGTAGGGCATGATACCCACCATCATCGCGGTGTTGTGCCAGAGCGGGAAGGACATCGTCAGGTCGTTGATGTTGAAAGTGTTGCTGGCGGAAGTGACTCCTGCCTGCTTGAACACCTTGTTGTCTCCGTAAAGCGAGAAGTCGGCCATGAAGGACAGGCTGTCCCGCGCCGTCACGGAGGCCGGATTCATCACATTGATGAACATATTGTTGCGCAACGCTACTCCCACGCCGCCCATCGACTTGTTGTAGGCGGTCCCCGGCTGGCTCAGGTCGCCCACACCGTAGATCGAATAGGGTGTGTAGGTTCCCACAGCCTGCGCGTGTGCACTGAATGCAGCGCACAGCGACAGGACCAGGGTCCCGAGCACTTTACTTAAGATTCTTCTTGACATAATCGTCTGTTATCAAAGCCAGGCCCATCAAAACCAGGTTGCAAACTACAAATATGGAGTTTTTCATTTTCTTGGCAAAATAAATTGCGTCTCCACCGGTAAAAATCATGATATTCTCCGGCCGGAGCCTGGCGTACCCCTCAATTTCAAACATTATGCCCGAAATCACGCCGGACTCGATGGAAGCGCGGATCGAGCGGCCTTCCGGCTCGATTTGTTCGGGTGTATCCACCAGCGGAAGCGACTTGGAGTAGCGCTCCAGCGACTTGAAGCGGGTCCGGCAGCCGGGGGAGATGTTGCCCCCCAGATAGCGCCCCTCGCGGCTGAGGAAATCCACCGTCAGGGTGGTCCCGAAGTCGAAAACGGTCACCGGTTTGTCCTTGAACAACAGGGATGCCGCCACCAGCCCGGCCGCCCGGTCGCTGGACAGATATTCCGGGAAATTATGGCGCAGGAGCAGGTCTGTGTGGCTTTTGTCCAGAATCAGCAGATGGCCGCAGCGAGTGCGCAGGATTTCCTCCTCCTCGGGGGTGACCCCGTAGGCGGAAGCCACCGTGAGGACTTCGGGACGGTCCTTTTCGAGCAGAGAAAGCAGGTAGTCCATCATCTTCTCTCCCTGGTAGCGGAAGGTCTTGCCGAGGGTGGTTTCCTCGGCCCAGGCCGCCTTGAGCGCCGTATTTCCTGCTTCTACTAATAAGTACGCCATATCAGTCGCTATCCGGCAAAGTTACGAAAATTATCGCAACTTGCCTAAAATGGTATGTGCTTCCTTCAAAGAAGGAACTCCCCGCACCACTATCTTAAGTTTGTTCTCGGTCTGCTTGAGTTCAAAGCGGGGATTGTCCGCCGTACGCTCCAGAATCCTGGCGAAGACGGGGGACTTGTAATACGGCGACATCGGATTCGCAATGAAAAACGCGATCATCAGGCCGTTCTTGACAATGACTTTCTCGAAGCCCAGTGCGGCGCCCAGGTTGCGGAGTTTCACCACCTCGAAGAGGTTGCCCACTTCGGGCGGCAGGGTGCCGAAACGGTCTGCGAGCTGCGAGGCATAGCGGTCGATTTCCTTGTCGGTAGACATCGCGTCGATGGTGCGGTAGATGCGGATTTTCTCGGCGGTCACATCGATGTATTCATCTGGGATATGCGCCGGCTGGTCGGTTTCTATCGTACAGTCCGTCACGAACTTACCTCTATCGCTACGAGTCACGATGCCCGTCTCTACACCCAGTTCCTCCATCGCTTCGGCGAGGATCTTCTGGTAGGTTTCGAAGCCCATGTCCAGGATGAAGCCGCTCTGTTCGGCGCCCAGCAGGTTGCCGGCGCCGCGGATATCCAGGTCCTGCATCGCGATGTTGAAACCACTGCCCAGGTCCGAGAATTCCTCGATGGCCTTGAGCCGGCGCCGGGCATCATCGGTGATGCTCACCAGCGGCGGGACGATGAGGTAGCAGAAAGCCTTCTTGTTGGATCTGCCCACGCGGCCGCGCAACTGGTGGAGGTCGCTCAGGCCGAAATTCTGCGCCTGGTTGATCAAGATGGTGTTGGCATTGGGGATGTCCAGACCATTCTCAATCAGGGTGGTACAGAGCATCATATCGTAGTCGCCCCGGATGAAGTCCAGCATCCGGGTCTCCAGTTCGTGGGCCTGCATCTGGCCGTGCGCCACGCAAATCTTCATATCCGGCACCAGGCGGTGCAGGATATCGTGGATGGCGGGAAGTTCTTCGACCTTGTTGTGCAGGAAGAATATCTGCCCGCCACGGTTGAGTTCGTAGTTGATGATGCTGCGGATCTCTTTTTCATCGAAAAGGATGATCTCCGTCTGTACCGGAATGCGGTTGGGCGGCGGGGTGTTGATGATGCTGAGATCGCGTGCGCCCAACAGGGAGAACTGCAGGGTGCGGGGGATCGGGGTGGCCGTCAGCGTCAGGGTATCCACGGTGGCCCGGATGGCGCGGAGTTTCTCCTTGGCGGAGACGCCGAATTTCTGTTCCTCGTCAATGATCAGCAGGCCCAGGTCTTTGAAAACAAATTCTTTACTGAGAATCTTGTGCGTGCCTATCAGGATATCTATCCGGCCTTCCGCCAGCCGTTTCTTGATGTCGGTTATCTCCTTGGCCGTGCGCAGGCGGCTGACATATTCCACATTGCAGGGAAGGTTCTGCAGGCGTCCCTGAAAGGTGTTGTAGTGCTGCAGGGCCAGGATGGTGGTCGGCACCAGCACAGCTACCTGTTTGCTGTCCGAAACGGCTTTGAACGCCGCCCGGACGGCGATTTCCGTCTTGCCGAAACCCACGTCGCCGCAGATCAGGCGGTCCATCGGGCAACTGTCCTCCATATCCCGCTTGACGGCGGCCGTGGCCGTCTCCTGGTCAGGCGTATCTTCGTACATGAAAGAAGATTCCAACTCTTCCTGCAGATAGGTATCGGGGGAGAAGGAGAACCCTTTGGAAGCGCGGCGCTTGGCGTAGAGTTGAATCAGGTCCTTGGCAATGTCTTTTACCTTGGATTTGGCGTTGGTCTTGAGGGTTACCCAAGTCTTGGAGCCGAGTTTGTTGATGCGGGGCGCCTCTCCCTCCCGCGAACGGAAACGGGATATTTTATGCAGGGCGTGGACGGACACGAACACCACGTCGCCATCCTTGTAGGTGATTTTCACCACTTCCCGCAGTCTTCCGCGGTCGTCGCGCAGCCGCACCAGGCCGCCGAAAATGCCCACGCCGTGGTCGATATGGACGACGTAATCCCCGATATTGAAGGAATTCAAGTCGTTGATGGTCAGCTGCTCGCTCTTCTCCACCGTGCGCCGGAGGCTGACGCGGTGGAAACGGTCGAAGATTTCGTGGTCAGAGTAACAGCAGATTTTGTCCTGCTGGTCGATGAATCCATTGTGGATGTTCTTCCCGGGGACGAATTCAGGGATCAATCCGCCGTTCTGGGACAGGATGGAACGGACGCGTTCGAGCTGGGACTCTTTTTCTCCGTAGATATAGACTTTGAAACCGTTCTCCAGGCGGCTGCGGATATCTTCAGTCAGGAGCTCGAAATTCTTGTTGAAAGTGGGTTGCGGGGATATCTGGAAACCCAGTATATCGTCTCCCGCATAGGAGAGGGGAGTGTCTATATAAATCTTCTGGAAACGTTTCAGGAGCGGGAAGAAGTCTTCCCGGGAATACATATCCGAAGAATCCAGCCAAATACGGGTCCCTGCAGGGAAAATTTCCGTCAGATTCTGTCCTGCGGCGGCCGCACCGCTCACCATATCCGGAACGATGTCCGCCTTGTCCATTTTATCCTTGGAGAGCTGGGTATTGCAATCGAACGAATGAATGGATTCTATCTCATTACCCCAGAAGGAAATACGATAGGGATAATTATCCGAAAAAGAGAATATATCCACGATGGATCCGCGGATGGCATACTGCCCCGGCGCGGATACAAAGTCTACCTTGTCAAAGCCTTTTTCCGAAAGGATATGGATAATCTTGTCGTGGGCAATCTCATCCCCCACCCGGATGCTGAGCACCGAATCCTTGATTTCCTTCGTTACGGGAATTTCCTCGGACAGTGCCTGCGGATAGGTGACCACGAAGAGCAGACTGCCGTCATAAGAAAGGATTTTGCTGATGGCGGAGGTCCGCTGGACGCCCAGCGAAGATTTGTAATTGCTCCGCTCCACGCTCTTTCCCGATTCCGGCAGGAAAAACACCCTGTCCCCCTCGATCAGGTGATAGAGATCCCCGGCACAATACTCAGCTGCTTCCTGGTTGGGAAGTACGATGATATGGATTCCTTCCCGGGCCACCTGGCTCAAGACGAACCAGCGGGCAGACAAAAAGAGCCCACGACAGAATACGTCCGCACCGGATCTGATCCTGTCCCGAAGAATCTCCGAAGATTTTGAACTTATCAACATCTCCTGTCTAAAACCGGTTGAAAAGCCTGTTGATATCCTGTTGATGCCGGATTCTTTTCTGTTGACAAATCCGGACGCTCACTTATCAACAACGCTGAAAACAGGGTTTCAACAGCTTTCTCAACCTTTATTTTTATTTATAATATCTTTATTTTCAGGCCTTTGAAGTATTTATCAACATTTCAACAGGCCTATAAAAAAGATAAAAAAATTTCAAAATAAAAGAGTTATATTTGTATTCTGAATGCCATCGAACCGTATGTCCGATTTCGACCCACATAATACTAACGGATGCAAAGATAAGGATTTGGACGGAATAATCCGGCCACGCGAACTGGAAGATTTCACCGGGCAGGGGGAAATTGTGTCCCGCCTCCGGATCTACATCCAGGCCGCGAAGCTGCGCGGAGAGTCTCTGGACCATACCCTGTTCCACGGTCCTCCCGGTCTGGGAAAGACCACCCTGGCGCATATCATCGCCAACGAGATGGGGGTCAATATGAAGATCACTTCCGGTCCGGTTCTCGTCCGCCCCGGGGATCTGGCCGGTCTGCTGACTTCCCTCGAGACGGGCGATGTCCTGTTCATCGACGAAATCCATCGTCTTCCGGCTGAAGTGGAGGAATATCTGTATTCCGCGATGGAGGATTATGTAATTGATATCATGATTGATAAAGGGCCTGGCGCCCGGTCCGTGCGCATATCCCTCAATCCTTTCACCCTGGTGGGGGCCACGACGCGGGCAGGCCTGCTTACGGCGCCGCTCCGGGCCCGTTTCGGGATTACCGAAGGCCTGGAATATTACGATACCGACGACCTGGTGCGCATCGTGACGCGCAGCGCAGGCATCCTGCAGATCGAGATCGAGCCCGAGGCGGCGCGGGAGATAGCCCTGCGCAGTCGCGGAACCCCGCGAATCGCCAATTCCCTGCTGCGCCGGGTGCGCGACTTCGCCCAGGTGGTGGGCGACGGCCACATCGACCTGAAGATCGCGCGTTACGCGTTGGATAAATTGAATATAGACAAGCGGGGACTGGATTCCATTGACAACAAGATCCTCCGCACCATCATCTCCACCTTCAAGGGCGGCCCCGTGGGGGCCAATACCCTCTCGACCGCCATCGGCGAAGACCAGGGCACCTATGAAGAAGTCTATGAGCCCTTCCTGATCAAGGAAGGTTTCATCGTCCGCACCCAGCGCGGCCGCGTGGCCACCGAGCTTTCTTACAAGCATCTGGGGCTGGATCCTTATCAGAACAATGCCGGCTCCCTCTTTTGAAAAGAAAAATCACACATACCTGAACAATGTCTGACAAGTTAAATTCTAAAATCCCCGCAGGACCGCTTGAGAACAAGTGGACCCGGCGCAAGTCGGAGATCCGCCTCGTGAGTCCGAACAACAAGAGAAAACTCGAGATCATCGTGGTCGGGACCGGTCTCGGCGGCGCTTCGGCCGCCGCCGCACTGGGCGAACTCGGCTACAATGTCAAGATTTTCTGCATCAGCGACAGTCCGCGCCGGGCGCACTCCATCGCGGCACAGGGCGGTATCAATGCTGCCAAGAACTATCAGAACGACAACGACTCCGTCTATCGCCTGTTCTATGATACCATCAAGGGCGGCGATTATCGCTCCCGCGAGGCCAATGTCTATCGTTTGGCCGAGGTCAGCTCGGCTATCATCGACCAGTGCGTGGCCCAGGGAATTCCTTTTGCCCGCGAATACGGCGGCTACCTGGCCAACCGTTCTTTCGGCGGCGTGCAGGTGAGCCGTACTTTCTATGCGCGCGGCCAGACCGGACAGCAGCTCCTGCTCGGTGCCTATGCTTCTCTGAATAAGGAGATTGCAAATGGTTCGGTTAAGTCTTACCCGCGTCACGAGATGCTGGATCTCGTGCTGGTGAACGGTCAGGCAAAAGGTATCATCGCCCGCAACCTCGTGACGGGCGGCTTGGAGCGTTTCGGTGCCCACGCCGTCGTGATTGCGACCGGCGGTTACGGAAATGCTTATTTCCTCTCCACCAACGCGATGAACAGCAATGGTTCTGCCGCGATGCAGTGCTATCGCAAGGGTGCTTTCTTCGGCAATCCCTGCTTCGCGCAGATTCACCCGACCTGCATCCCGGTTCATGGCGACCAGCAGTGCAAACTGACGCTGATGAGCGAGTCCCTGCGCAACGACGGCCGCATCTGGGTTCCGAAGAAACTGGAAGATGTGGAGAAACTCCGCAAACACGAAATCAAGGCTTCCCAGATTCCGGAAGAGGATCGTGATTACTATCTCGAGCGCCGCTATCCGGCTTTCGGCAACCTCGTTCCGCGCGATGTAGCCTCCCGGGCCGCGAAGGAGCGCTGCGATGCAGGTTTCGGCGTGAATGAGACGGGCAAGGCGGTCTATCTGGACTTCGCAGACGCCATCAAGCGCCTGGGTCACCAGCGGGTAGCCGAGCGCTACGGCAACCTGTTCGAGATGTACGAGAAGATCACGGCCAGTTCTCCCTGGAAGGAGCCGATGATGATCTATCCGGCTATTCACTACACGATGGGCGGCATCTGGGTCGATTATGACCTGCAGACCACCGTACCGGGGCTCTATGCCATCGGAGAAGCCAATTTCTCCGACCACGGCGGCAACCGTCTCGGTGCCTCCGCCCTGATGCAGGGTCTGGCAGATGGTTATTTCATCCTGCCCGTGACGATCGGCGATTATCTTTCCAACAAGTTCGCAGAGCCCAAGACCGATGTCAACAGCCCGGAATTCGACGCTGCCGAAAAGGCCGTACAGGTCCGTATAGACCGTCTTTTCTCCATCAAGGGCAAACAGACGGTTGATTCCATCCACAAGCGTCTGGGCATCATTATGTGGGACAATGTGGGTATGGCCCGCGATGAGGCAGGACTCAAGAAAGCCATCGAGGAAATAAAGGCACTCAAAAAAGAGTTTTATGCCGATGTCAACGTACCCGGATCCCAGTATGAGTTCAACCAGGAACTTGAGAAAGCCCTCCGCCTGGAAGACTTCTTCGATATCGGTGAATTGATGGCGCGGGATGCGCTGAACCGCAGCGAATCCTGCGGCGGTCATTTCCGCGTGGAGAGCCAGACCGAAGAGGGAGAGGCCAAGCGGGATGATGCAAACTTTATGTATGTCTCCGCTTGGGAATACAAGGGAGAAGATGTTGAGCCTGAATTACATAAGGAGCCGCTCAAATATGAGTTCATCGAGGTGAAAACGAGAAATTACAAAGACTAAGCGAGATGGAATTCAATCTGAAAATATGGCGTCAGAAGAACGCCAAGGTCAAAGGACATTTTGAAACCTATCACATAGCCGGCATCGAGGAAGACGCTTCTTTCCTGGAGATGCTCGATATTCTCAATGAGCAGTTGATCCGGGAGGGTTGCGACCCGGTGGCGGTGGAGCGTGGCTGCCAGAGCAGCGGTCCCGTGTCATTCGATCACGATTGCCGGGAAGGTATCTGCGGTGCGTGCGGTTTGTATATCGACGGCCGGGCCCACGGTCCGGACGATCACGTGACCACCTGCCAGTTGTTCATGCGTCATTTCAAGGACGGCGCTACGATCACGGTGGAACCCTGGCGCAGTGCCGGTTTCCCGGTCATCAAGGACCTGGTCGTGGACCGTACAGCCTTTGATAAGATCCTTCAGGCCGGCGGCTTCATCTCCGTGCGTACCGGAGCGGCGCAGGATGCGAATAATATCCTGATTCCGCACGACCGGGCCGAAGAAAGTATGGATGCGGCTGCCTGCGTGGGCTGCGGTGCCTGTGTGGCTACCTGCAAGAACGGTTCTGCGATGCTGTTCGTGGCCGCCCGCGTGAGTTCACTTGCCCTGCTGCCGCAGGGACGTCCGGAGGCGCATCGCCGTGCCAAGGCGATGGTGGCCAAGATGGACGAGTTGGGCTTCGGTAATTGCACGAATACGCGTGCCTGCGAGATGGAGTGCCCGAAGGGTATCAATATCTCGCATATCGCGCGTCTGAACCGCGAGTTCCTGAAGGCGAAGTTCTCGGATTAATTACCAGAGGAAATTATTGAAGGGATATCTCCCTGCGTGGATCTCCGCGACCATCTTATAGATGTCGTCGCGGAGTTTTTCTATGTTCTCCTTCTTGGTGGCCGAGATAAAGATGCAGGGGATTTTCCGCCCGCTGATCCATTTGTATTTGACATCGTCCAGGGTGTAATTGCGCTCGGTCTTTGGCTCCAGGGAGAATTCGTCGTAGGGCTCGTATGTATAGGCATCTATCTTATTGAAAACCACATAGACAGGCTTGTTGGCCGCCGAAATGTCCCGGAGGGTTTTGTCCACGACTTCCATCTGTTCTTCGTAGTCGGGATGGGAGATGTCCACCACGTGCACCAGGATGTCGGCTTCCCGCACTTCATCCAGGGTGCTCTTGAAGGCTTCGATGAGTTGCGTGGGCAGTTTGCGGATGAATCCCACCGTGTCGCTCAGCAGGAAGGGAACGTTGCCGATGACGACCTTGCGCACAGTGGTGTCGAGCGTAGCGAAGAGTTTGTTCTCGGCGAAGACGTCCGATTTGGACAGCAGATTCATCAGGGTAGACTTCCCTACATTGGTATAACCCACCAGAGACAGGCGCACTAGCTGCCCGCGGTTGCTGCGCTGGGTGGCCATCTGCTTATCTACTTTCTTGAGTTGTTCCTTGAGGCGGGAAATGCGCTCCCGCACGATGCGGCGGTCCACTTCGATCTGGGTTTCACCCATACCGCCGCGGGTACCCATACCGCCTCGCTGGCGCTCCAGGTGGGTCCACATACCGGCCAGGCGGGGGAGCATATAGTTATAACGGGCCAGCTCTACCTGCATTTTGGCATAGGCCGTCTGGGCGCGCTGGGAGAATATTTCGAGGATCAGGCTGGTACGGTCGATGACGGCTGCTGTCTTGATGACCTTCTCGATGTTGCGTTGCTGCATCCCGGTCAACTCGTCATCGAAAATGACGTAATCGATATGGTTATTTTCGCAATAATCAGCGATTTCCTTCAGTTTTCCGCTTCGGATGTAGGTGGCCTTGTCGGGCCGGTCCACCCGCTGGACGAATTGTTTGTCGCCCGTGGCACCTGCCGTTTCGGCCAGAAACTGCAATTCTTCGAGGTATTCGTAGATTTTGCGTTCGTCGTCATCCTGTTTGATGATACCGACGAATACAGCCTTTTCTTCTTTCTTATTTTCCATTTTCAGTCAAAAAAAGGCCATCCGCGTACGGACGGCCTCTCACTTGATATCGCTTGATTAGCGAAGCTGGAAGATCACAGGGAACTGGTAGGTAACCTTGACGGCGCGGTCGCGCTGCTTGCCCGGCTCCCACTTCGGAGAACTCTGGATCACGCGGACGGCCTCCCGGTCAAGGGACGGATCGACACCGCGGAGGACCTTCACATCGGAGACGGTACCGTTCGGGTTGACGGTGAACTGCACCATAACACGTCCGGACACACCGTTTTCCTTGGCGATTTCAGGATAATCGAGATGCTGGGACACCCACTTGGAGAAGGTGTTGGCATCGCCACCTTGGAATTTCGGTTTCTCCTCGACGAGGGCGAAAGGAATGGCTTCCTCCTCGACGACCTCTTCCTGAACTTCCTCGACATAATCCATAATCTCGACACCCAGGTTGGCATCGTCCTCGAGGTTGAGGATGTTGTCATCGACCTTGATGTTGTCGTCGACGATGTCGATCTGGTCGGAAAGGATGGGGATCTTCGGAGCCTCAGGGGGCGGCGGAGGCGTGTCCTGGGTGATAGGAATGATCTCTTCCTCAATGAGTTCCGTGTTCTCCTGAGCGAAAACACTCTCTTTCTTCTCCTTGGACTTGAACTCGAAAGCGCCGAGCGTGACCAGGAGGGCGACGATTAAACCGATCTCGACGAACAAGAGTTTCTTGTTGTTCAGATCAGCTTTGGGTGATTTCTTGACTTCCATATCTAGTGGTTTTAATAATCCATTCGAGTTTCAAAGATAGAAATATTTATTTTCAATTCCAATTTTTTAATTTAATAGATGTAAATTTGCAAAAAATATCTGCTATGGTCCGTTATTTCCAGGAAGATATACGATTTGAGTTGAAGCAAAAGATGCTCAACAACCGCTGGTTGAAGATGGTCGCGGGCAGCGAAATGCGCCGCCTCGGAGCCATCAACATCATCTTCTGTTCGGACAACTATATCCTGGATGTTAACCTGAAATATCTTCAGCACGACTATTTCACCGACATCATCACTTTCGACTATTGCGAGAAGGATATCCTTTCCGGCGACCTGTTCATCAGCATCGATTCCGTCCGGGAGAATGCCCGCACCTACGGGACCACTTTCGAAAATGAACTCGACCGGGTGATGGTGCACGGACTGCTCCACCTGATCGGTTACGACGACCATACCCCGGAGCAGACCGCCGAGATGCGCCGGAAAGAGAATTATTATCTCGAGATGAAAGCCGCACTCTGATGGACAGGGTCTATGACATCATCGTGGTCGGGGGAGGGCACGCCGGATGCGAGGCAGCGATGGCCGCCGCGACGCTCGGCTCTTCCGTGCTGCTGATCACGATGGACATGACCGGTTTCGCGCGCATGTCCTGCAACCCGGCGGTGGGCGGAATTGCCAAGGGACAGATCGTCCGGGAGATCGATGCGCTCGGCGGATGGACCGGCGTAGTCACCGACCGCTCGACCTTGCAGTTCCGGATGCTCAACCGCTCGAAGGGGCCCGCGATGTGGAGTCCCCGGGCGCAGTGCGATAAAATCCAGTTTTCGCTGAATTGGCGTAAAATACTCGAAAGTAATTATAAATTAAGTATTTACGCGGATTCTGCGGTCTCTTTCCTTTTTGAGAATTCAAAAATCTGCGGCGTACGTACGAATACCGGGGCAATTTTCAAGTCTCAGGCGCTTATTCTGACCGCCGGAACCTTTTTGTCGGGCCGGCTCTTCATCGGCCGCACGATGATGGAAGGGGGCCGTCTCGGCGAGCAGGCTTCTTACGGCCTGACCGGACAACTCAAGGAAAGGGGCATTCTCACCGACCGGATGAAGACAGGCACCCCGCCCCGCATCGACATTTCTTCCGTTGATACTTCGCGCCTGACCCTCCAACCCGGCGACACGGATCCCGCGCGCTTCTCTTTCCTGCCGGAGCCTTCGACGGTGCAGGCTGGCGGCGAAGCACAGATGCAGTGTTACATTCTCCACACCAACGAAAGGGTTCACGAAATCCTGCGCACCGGATTCGAGGACTCCCCGCTTTTTACCGGGATGATCCACGGCCGGGGACCGCGCTACTGTCCGAGCATCGAAGACAAACTCCGCGTCTTCCCGGACAACAACGCACACCAGCTTTTCCTCGAACCCGAGGGCCGCTGGACGCACGAATATTACTTGCAAGGTTTCTCTTCCTCGCTCCCGCTCCAGGTCCAGCTGGATGCCCTGCACGCCATCGAAGGGTTGGAAACAGCCCGGATCTACCGGCCGGCCTATGCGGTCGAATATGATTATTTCGACCCGACGCAATTGCTTCCGACTCTCGAATCCAAGCTGGTGGAGAACCTCTATCTGGCGGGCCAGGTGAATGGCACCACCGGGTACGAAGAGGCCGCGGCGCAGGGCTTGATGGCGGGTATCAATGCCCACCGGAAACTCCGCGGACAGGATCCGGTCGTTCTCCAGCGTGACCAATCCTATATCGGCGTCCTGATCGACGACCTGGTCACCAAGGGCGTGGACGAGCCGTACCGGATGTTCACCTCGCGGGCGGAATACCGCATCCTCCTCCGGCAGGACAATGCCGATCGCCGGCTTACGCCGTTGGGTCACGAGATCGGTCTGGCCAGTGAAGAACGGTATGCGGCCGTGATGGAAAAGTATGAGCAGGCGGACCGGCTCCAGGCCTGGTGCGAGAGTAAGAACCTGACAAAAGAGCAGGCCAATCCCTATCTGCTTTCCGTCGGGTCCAGCCCCATCACGGAGTCCAAACGCATAGCCGATCTGGCGACCCGTCCCGAAGTGGAACTGGCAGAATTGCTAAAAATCGTTCCACGTGGAACGCAGAGTAGGGAAGTGATCGAGAGTGTGGAGATATCCCTCCGGTACAAGGGCTACATCGACCGGGAACTGGCGATGGCGGAGAAATTGCACCGGCTCGAGGATCTCAGCATTCCGGTGGATTTCGATTTCGACCGGGTGGTGGGCCTGACGATCGAGTGTCGGCAGAAACTCAAAAAATATCGTCCGCTGACGATTGCCCAGGCTTCTCGCATTTCCGGGGTCTCGCCGGCGGACATATCCGTGCTGCTTGTCTATTTCGGGCGCTGATCCTACAGGCGCTGGAGCGCTGCCTTGATAATCTGTTCGACGCTGGCGGCGGGATTTCCCTTGAGTATGGCCTGGATGGCCTTGTTGATATTGGGCTTGGAGAATCCGAGCATCTGGAGGGCCGTGGCGGCTTCTTCGGCCGCGGCGTTGCTGTCGTTCTTGAAGAGCATCTGCGCGCTCGCGGCATCCCCTTTGACAATCTTGTCCTGGAGTTCGAGCACCATGCGCTGGGCGGTCTTGAGACCGATACCCTTGACGCTCTTGAGGCGGTTGACGTCTTCGCTGAGGATGGCGTTCCGGAGTTCTTCGGCCGAGAGGGAAGAGAGGACCATCCGGGCGGAGGCGGCTCCCATTCCGGACACGCTGGTAATCTGGCGGAAGAGTTCGCGCTCGTCCTGGGTGGCGAATCCGTAGTCTACTTCCGATCCGTCGCGCGGGTTGATCTGGCGCTGGACATAGACGGTGGCCTGTGCCTTGCCGTTGAGTGCGTCATAGGTCTGGAGGGATATCTCCACGGCGTAGCCGATACCCTGGTTATCGATCACCGCCATCGTGGGGGTGAGTGTAGCAAGCTTTCCTGAGATGTAGTCTATCATATCACAAAAATAATGTTAAATTTGCATTTCTCTATGATGGAAGTCGAAAAAATACGGCAGGAATTTCCCGAACTCGGGGAGCGCGTCTATGGCAAGCCGCTGGTCTATCTGGACAACGCGGCGACGTCCCAGCGCCCCTTGAGCGTGATCTGCAAATGGGAAGAGATGTCCGTCAAATACAACGCCAATCTCCACCGGGCCGTGCATCATATCGCGGACCTGGCCACGGCGGAATATGAGGCGACGCGCGAGGCGGTGCGGGATTACCTGGGCGCCGCCCGCAGCGAGGAGATCGTCTTCACCTCCGGCGCCACAGCTTCCATCAATCTGGTCGCGTTCAGTTTCGGCGAGGCTTTCGTGCACACGGGGGACGAGATCATCGTCACCGAAGCGGAGCATCACTCCAATATCGTTCCCTGGCAGATGCTCTGCGCCCGCAAGGGAGCGAGCCTCAAGGTCCTGCCCGTCGACGAGAACGGCCGGCTCCGCCTGGAGGAACTTCCCGCCCTGCTGACCTCCCGCACCCGGCTGCTCTGCGTGGCGCATATTTCTAATGTGCTGGGCCTGTTGAATCCTGTTAAGGAAATTGTAAATATTTGTCATTCAAATAATTGCAAGGTTTTAGTGGATGGGGCGCAGGGGATTGTGCACCAGCGGGTGGACGTGCGTGAGCTCGGCTGCGATTTCTATGTTTTCTCCGGGCACAAGGTTTACGCCGCGCCCGGGACGGGCGTGCTCTACGGCCGTGCCGAACTGCTGGAGCAGATGCCGCCGTATATGGGCGGCGGCGAGATGATTGACACGGTCCGCTGGTCCGGCACGACCTACGCACCTTCGCCCCGCAAGTTCGAGGCCGGTACGCAGAACATCGCCGGAACGCCGACGCTCCGGCCCGCCCTGGAAATGGCCCGCCGGATGCGCGAAGAAGGCGCGGAAGCCGAATTGGAAGCGGTTAAACAATTCATGCTGAATAAATTGCAGGAAGATCCCCGGATCCGCCTCTTCGGTGTCCCGGAGGACCCTGCCGGGAAGATTCCCCTCTTTTCGTTCTCCGTGGAACATTGTCACCACGAGGATCTGGCACTCATCTTGGATAAGATGGGCATTGCCGTCCGCTCCGGACAGATGTGTGCCGAGCCGCTGATGGACCGTTATGGTGTGACCGGGATGCTGCGGGTGTCGTTCGCCCCGTACAATACGCTTTCGGAAGCGGAATATTTTATCGCATCGCTGGAACGGGCGATCAAAATGCTGCAAGGATGAAGACTTTGAAAGAAGTCCAGGCCGAGGTCGTCGAGGATTTCTCGATGTACGACGAGTGGCTGGACAAATATGAGTATCTGATCGATCTGGGACGGCGCCTGGAGCCGTTCCCGGAGGATTTGAAGACGGAGGACCGGCTGATCAAGGGCTGCCAGTCCCGCGTTTGGCTGGATACGCGCACGGATGGAGACAGGCTCTTCTTCCGCGCCGACAGCGACGCCATCATCACCAAAGGGATCATTTCCCTGCTGATCGGCGTATATTCGGGCCGCACGGCCCGCGAGATCGCCGAAGATGATTTCTCCTTCGTGGAGCAGCTCGGCCTGCGCGAAAACCTCTCGCCCACCCGGGCGAACGGCCTCGCCTCGATGATCGCCACCATCCGTGAAACCGCCCTTAGACAGCTCTGAGATGGATACCGAAGAAGTGCTCACCCCCCAGGATGTCAAGGAACTCGCCCCCCTCTACGAGGATGTGGTCCTGGCCCTCAAGCAGGTCTATGACCCGGAAATCCCGGTCAATGTCTATGATCTCGGACTGATCTACGAATTGAAGATCAACAAGGAGCGCGAGGTCTTCATCAAGATGACGTTCACCGCGCCCACCTGCCCGATGGCGGACATTGTGCTCGCCGATGTCAAGAACAGCGTGATGGCCACCCCCGGCGTAAAGAATTGCGAGGTCGAGCTGGTCTGGGAGCCCGCCTGGGACCAGAGTCTGCTCTCCGACGAGGCGCGGATCGCCCTGGGCTGGGATCCGGAAATCTAGCGATGAAGCCCGTCAGCGTGTATTTCTCCCTCGGGACGAACCAGGGCGACCGCCGTGCGCAGATTGCGGAGGCCCTGCGGCGCCTCGACGCTGCCATCGGACGTCCGTTCGAGGATTGTTCTTCGATCGTCGAGAGCCCGGCGTGGGGCTTCGAGGGGCCGGATTTCCTGAATTGCGTGGTACGCTACCGTACGGCCCGGCGGCCGGAAACCCTGCTGCGCATCTGCAAGCGGATCGAGCGGGCGATGGGCCGGCGCGAGAGCCTCGAATTCACCCCCGACGGGCGCCGCATCTACCACGATCGCCCCATCGATATCGACATTCTGCTCTACGGCGATGCGGTCGTGGATACCCCGGATTTGAAGATCCCGCATCCGCTGATGCAGCAGCGGGACTTCATTATGGGCCCGCTGGGGGAGATATTTGAGCAGAAATGATTATCTTTGTCAGATTGACAAAAAGTTCGTTCAAAATATGACACAAGAAGAATTGTTCAAGGTACTCGTGGCGCATTGCAAGGAGTACGGTTTCATTTTCCCGTCCAGCGAGATTTATGATGGCCTGGCCGCCGTGTACGACTATGGCCAGATGGGCGTCGAACTCAAGAACAACATCAAGCAGTATTGGTGGAATGCGATGACCCGGCTCAACGAGAATATCGTCGGCATCGACTCCTGTATATTCATGCATCCCCGCATCTGGAAAGCCAGCGGTCACGTCGATGCATTCAACGACCCGCTCATCGACAATAAGGACTCCAAGAAACGCTATCGCGCGGATGTCCTGATCGAGGACTATCTCGGCAAGATCGAGGAGAAGATCAACAAGGAGGTCGAGAAAGGCCGCAAGCGCTTCGGCGAGAATTTCGACGAGGCCCAGTTCCGCGCCACCAACCCCAACGTGCTGCGCGAGCAGGCCAAATACGACGAGGTGCACAAGCGCTATGTCGCCGCCGAGCAGGCTTCCGACTTCGCGGAATACCGCCAGATCATCATCGATTGCGGCATCGTGTGCCCGATCAGCGGCACCTGCAACTGGACGGAAGTCCGCCAGTTCAACCTGATGTTCAGCACCTCGATGGGCAGCACCGCCGACGGCGCCAACACGATCTACCTGCGCCCGGAGACGGCCCAGGGCATCTTCGTCAACTATCTCAACGTCCAGAAGACCGGCCGTATGAAGATTCCTTTCGGTATCGCGCAGATCGGCAAGGCCTTCCGCAACGAGATCGTCGCCCGCCAGTTCATTTTCCGCATGCGCGAATTCGAGCAGATGGAGATGCAGTTCTTCATCAAGCCGGGCACCGAACTCGACTGGTTCGCCAAGTGGAAGGAGAACCGTATGAAGTGGCACGTCAACCTCGGGATGGGAGCGGAGAATTACCGTTTCCACGACCACGAGAAACTCGCCCACTACGCCAACGCCGCCACCGACGTGGAGTTCAATTTCCCCTTCGGTTTCAAGGAGTTGGAGGGTATCCACAGCCGTACCAATTTCGACCTGGGCAACCACCAGAAGTTCTCCGGCAAGAAGATCGAATACTTCGATCCCGAGGAGGGCGTTTCCTATACCCCGTACGTGATCGAGACCTCCATCGGCGTGGACCGCATGGTGCTCGCCGTGCTGTCGCATTCCCTGCACGAAGAGAAGCTCGAGAACGGCGAGACCCGCGTCGTGATGAGCATTCCCGCTCCGCTCGCCCCGGTCAAGGCCGCGGTCCTTCCGCTGGTCAAGAAGGATGGCCTGCCCGAACTCGCCCAGGAGGTGATGGACCTGCTCAAATATGATTTCAACTGCCAGTACGAGGAGAAGGACAGCATCGGCAAGCGCTATCGCCGCCAGGATGCCATCGGCACCCCGTTCTGCATCACGGTGGACCACCAGAGCCTGACCGACCGCTGCGTGACTGTGCGCGACCGCGACACGATGCAGCAGGAGCGCGTTCCGATCGACGGCCTGCGGGCGATGATCGACGCCAAGGTCAACCTCAACAACCTGCTTCGTAATCTCTAGGATGGAGAATTCTTTCTCCTTCCTGGGCCGGATCGAAGCCATCCGCCAGCTTTTCGAAGGGACGCCCTACGCGCCCTTCGAAGAGCCCTTGTGGTTCGAGGCGAAGCCGCAGGAGTGCATCACGACGGCCTCCGCTTTGCTGCTGGAGGGGATCGATTTCAACCTCGTCTATTTCCCGCTGCAGCACCTGGGCCGCAAGGCCGTGCTGCGGGCGACGGGGGAGTTGTATGCCGTGATGGCCCGGCCGGAGTGCCTCAGCGTGCAGCTGGGCGTGTCGGCGAAATTGGATTTTCCGCAGATCAAGGAACTTTGGAGCGGGGTGGTCGCCGCGGCGCAGGAGCACGGCTACAAGCACCTCAGCCTGGAGTTGCAGCCCTCCCAGAACGGCCTGACCCTCGCCTTGAGCGCGACCGGTCGCCACAGCGCCGCCGTCTCGGTCGCACGGCCGCAGGCGCAGTCCAAGGACCTCATCTGCGTGTCCGGAGCGCTGGGCGCTGCCTTCCTGGGTTTGCAAGTGCTTGAGCGTGAACGGATTAAATTCGAGCAAGGTGGGACAGACCGCCAGGGGCTCGAGCAGTACCGGATGCTGGTGGGTTCGTATCTGCGGCCCGAACTCCAGGCCGGCACGCCCGCGTTGCTCGCCGATGCGGGGGTTGCCCCTTCGTTCGGGTATTTCGTGACCCGGGGACTCTCGGATGCCCTGTTCCGGCTGCTCCGGGACAGCGGTTTGGGGCTCAAAGTCTATGCGGATAAGATTCCGTTCGAAGGCGGGAGTTTTGCGCTCGGAAAGGACCTGGATCTGGATCCGGTGTCCGCCGCGATGAATGGGGGCGACGACTACCGCCTGCTCTATGTCGTGCCCATCGGGCAGTATGAGCGTTTCCGCAAGGATTTCCAGTCCTACGATATCATCGGCCACCTCGCACGTCCCGAAGTCGGCGGCGTCCTCGTTTCTCCCGACGGCCTCGAACATCCCATTTCCGCCCAGGGCTGGTAGCGGCCGGGAAGGCCTACACCTTCAGGAACAAGCCCTTTTTGTACATCAGCAGGAGGATTCCGAACAAGATGGCGCCATTGGCGACGGCCAACAGGACCGGATACCAGGTAAAGGCGGAGAATCCGTGCAGGAGGGACGCGGATACGGAGGAGAAGTCTACCACCTCGCCGATACAGTATGCCGTAATGGCGTTCAATCCATAGATTTTCAGCCAGTCCAGGCCTTTGTGCCAGCCGCGGACGTCCACCACGTAATAGGTCAGGGCGATGAGCAGGAAGCAGATTCCGCCGGAAAAGAGCGTCATGCTGCTGCTCCAGATTTTCTTGATGATGGGGAAAAGGGGCGAGATGGCCAGGCCCGCCGCGATGAGCCCGGCGCCCGCCAGGGCGACCAGGGCGGCGCGCTTGGCTGGGGTGTGCCGCTCGCATTTGAGCATCTGGGCGGCCAAGCAGCCCAGGAGCACGGTGACGGCGAAATTGAGGCCGGACAGGATCCAGGTGTATTGATATTTCGGACTGAAACTCCAGCTGCCGTCCGCCGCCCAGACGACCCCGTTCCGATGCGGGCCGAGGACGGCCTTGTCGATGACCATCGCGATATTCTCCTGCGGGTCCAGGTTCATCCCCGTGCAGGCAAAGGCGATCCAGTATGCGGCGAACAGGAGCGCGCCCGCGACCAATTGCCATTTAAGGTCGAGATGGACGAAGAGCAGCGCGGTGATCACATAGCCGATGGCGATGGCCTGCAGGGTGTTGGCCAGCGGGTGGAAGGTTTTCCAATTGAAATCCAGCAGGTTGCCCTGCACGATCCACCCCAGCAGGAATAGCAGGCAGAAGCGTTTGGCGAGTTTCAGGTAGAACTTTCCGTCCGGCTTCCCGCCCTGCTTGTAGCGCTCCATCGAGAAGGGAATCGTCATACCGGACATAAAGAGGAAGAGGGGCATGATGATGTCCCACAAGACGAATCCTTCCCAGGCCACGTGTGTCGTCTGGTGCGCCAGCCACGCCGTTCCGTCCGGCCAGGCTGAGATCATGCCATAGAACACGGGCCCCAGGAACAGGAGCAGGAACATATCCGCTCCGCGAAGGATATCCAGGGAAGCCAGGCGTTTCTTCATAGAGTGCAAGATAGTAATAATTTCCCGCAAAAAAGAGGATGACCGCAAAGTCTTGTGGACTGATTGGTCATCCTCGGGGCAGTTTAGGTTTGGGCGCAGAACACGCCCCAGGGCAAAACATTAAACAACCGGGCCGCCCGGGCCGGGGTCAGAAGGAGAAGATGTATCCGACCCCCAGGGTGGTATTGAACATTTGATTATAGGTAAGATTTTTGAGCTCGGTGCCGGCCCGGTTGGTGTCGATGGCCTTCTCGTAATAGTAATCGAAAAGGCCATAAAAGTTCAGGGTGTGGCCGGGACTGAGTTTCCACTCGATCCCGAGTCCGCCCCGGTAGCGGGAAAGATAACTGTCATTGTATCCTGTAAATGAGTAATCAGTGTAAGCGGCGGCGGCGGAATTCCAGGTCGCCTTGCAGGTCGGATCGTTGAGCGTCGCCTTCAATTCGAAGAGGGCGTATGGCTCCACGGTCGCGAGGCCCTTGTACTGGATTTTGAAGCGCGATTTGAGCGCAAGTGCGTTGCGGGGTTCCTGATACAGGTTGAGATCCCCGGTCTTGTGGGTGAACTGGAGCGTTTCGCGCAGCGACAGGCGCCAGTCTCCGAGGAGGTACCCGAGCGTGAGCGAAGCGCCCAGGCGGTGGCGGGGTTCCCAGCCGGCCTTGGTCCCGTAGCGGTCGAAGAAGGTATAGGACAGGCCGCCCTTGAGCCAACCGTTGAACTTGTATTGCAAACCGAGCGAGAACTGGTGGCGGTCGATTTTCGAGAGGACGTGTTCGGTGCGGAGTTCGTAGGCCGCCTCCAGATGGAGCCCCCGGACCAGACGCCAGTCAAGCGCCACGGATGAGCGCGTCGAGAAGTCGGTCTGCAGGGCGTTCACCAGGCCCTGGCTCCGGCCGGGGGCCGGGACCAGTAGCAGGGGAATCCCCAGCAGGAGGCGGATAAGATTCTTCATAAAGTATTATGATTCAACATAATCCCGCGCGCGGGTGAGTTGGTCGATGGAGGGTGCGGTCTGGCCTTTTTCCAGGGTGTAGCTGACCTTGATGAACGCTGCATCCTTGAGGAAATCCACGTGGCCGATCTCCAGGCTGTCGATCTTGAGCCCGAGCCGTCGCTCCAGGTCGGAGATCAGCTCGGCCCGCCGTTCCGGGACGATCAGTTCGATCCGGTCGTAGAGCACGAGTTTGGTCGCGGTGCGGGACAGGAAGCGGCCGCCCTCCAGCACCCAGATCAGGCCGACGACCAGCAGGTTGGCCAGGACGGTCACGCCCACGGCCCCGCCGGACAGGGCGTAGTGCGGGTTGTCGGAGACGGCGCCGACCAGGTGGTAGATGGGGGAGAGGCCGTTGAGCGCCGCCAGGGCGATGATGACGAAGAGATAGGTCATTTCCCGGATGGGAACGGTCTCGGTGCGGTAGCGGATCACGCCGAAAATGGCGAACAGGCCCAGGGTCAGGCCCACGCCGACCTCGGCGTTGCCCATCATATAGAGCAGCAGCACCATCGCGGAGGAGAACACCAGGAAGGTGAAATAGTAGTCGCGGCGACGGCTCTTGCGGTAGTAGAAGAAATGCACGAGGATCCAGCATACCGCGAGGTTGAGCAGGAAGCGGATCCCCAGTTCCGCCAGGCTCTGGCCCGTGGTCATCATCGCGTCCGTAATGGCTTGTACGTCAAAGATTTCCTCGTCGGCGATGTTGTAATCGCCCAAGATGTCGGGTTGTGTCATAGGGAGGATAATTCTTGGTTGATGATTTTTTCGATGGTTCTGATTTTCGGCTTGAAGCGGTTGTGCTTGACCCGGTCGTCCGTCAGCGTGGTGCCGATGCAGTATTTATTCACGCGGACGGGCTTGACCCGATGGCGGAGCAAGATCTCCTTCATCACGCTCGCCGCGCGGCCGTCCTGCTTGAGTTCGATGATCACGGCGTCCTGCAGCGAAGCGTCCCGGCCGTTGCGGCGGTTATGGAAACAGAGGTCCAGATCCAGGGTCAGGCGCTCCGTGCGGGCGGGATTGACGAGGGTGATCCGGCGGAAGATGGTCTCCAGGGCGGGAGAAAGCGCCTCGGCCTCCAGGGCGGAATACTTCTCCATCAGGCTCTGCGCCGCGGGGTCCGCCTGGAATTGTCCGAAGGCGGAGGGGCGGATGGCCGTGCGTTTTTTCCTGGTACGGCCGTGGTTGTTCTTGCTTTTGATCTCGAGGAAGGTCTGCCCGCTGTCCGTATAGGTCCGTGTGCGGACCTTCTGGCGGACGAGGCGCTGATTGTGGTGGTCCAGGAACATCTGCAAGCCCGCCGTATCATAATAGAGGGTATCGTAGGTGCTGATCATCGTCCCCTGCGTCTGCAACGCCCGGTAGCCCCGGTCGGCGGCGTCCGCGAGGAGGCGCTCCAGCGTCCCGGCCGTGGTCAGGTACTTGGTGTCGATGCGGTACATCAGGCGGATGGCGTCCATCTCTCCGAGGGTGATCGGGCGGAACGCCTCCAGCGCCGACTCAAGCGTCTTCGGCGAGGTATTCATACACCTTGATGGTTTGGAGTTGTCCCTTGGCGGAATAGGTATATTGGGTTTTCTTGCGGTCGAACTCGTTGTATTCGAACTTCTTGTAGTTGTCGAGCTTGTTCTTCTCGTTATAGACGGATTCCAGGATTACCCGGCCGGCGGCATCGTACTCGAAACGCTTGCGCCATTTCTGGCCGCGCTGCGTATATTCGATCTCCTCGATCTTCTTGCCGTCCGCGTTGTAGGTGGTCACGTGGTCCAGGACCTTGGTCTTGGACTTGACATCGGTATTCCACTCCTTGATGACCAGGTTTTTCTTGTTGAGCGTCTGGGCGCTTTGAGCCCGGGCGCTGCCGACAGAGAACGACAGCGCCAGGGCAAGCGCAAAAACAAGCAGACGCTTAGGATATTTCATCATTTTCATAAGCGTTTATCTTTTTATCACCATCCGCCGGGCCGCCCGCTGCTGCTGGTGTAGCCGGACAGGGAGACGGCCGAGCCGCCGGAGATTGTCGGGGAGAGCAGTCCGACCCCTTCGAAAATCGTTTCTCCGCCGGAGAGGGTCGCGCCCGTGACCAGTTCCGGCTTCGTCGCGCCGGAGACCACGAGGCCGCTGCCGCCGCTGGACGGGGTCTTGAAGGCGTAGGTGCTATCGCCCACCGTCATCGCATACCAGGTGTTCTTGTTCCAGGAGGCGGAGTAGCAGGTCTGGGTCAGCTGGGAGCCGCCTTCGAGCCCGCCGAGGGCGAAGAGGGTGCCGCCGCTGAAGTAGAGTTTGTAACCGCGTTCCGTATTGGCGTCCAGGGCCACTTCGGGGCTGCCCTTGGCGACGGAATAGACCACCCCGCCCTTGATGTACATATTGCCGTTGGCGTCGAGCCCGTCGTTGCCGGTGGACAGGGCGCAGACGAGCCCGCCGGAGATGGTCAGGTGGCTGCCGGCATTGATGGCGTCATCGTAGGATTGGGCGTAGACGACCCCGTCCTTGATGTCGAGGGTGCCCTTGGTTTCGATGGCTTCGTGGTTTTTGGCCGTGACGGTGACCGTGCTCCCGGCGAAGACGAGGTTGCCGTCGAATTTGAGGCCTTTGGCCGCCACGCTGTTGTCGGAGGACGAGGAATAGCCCCAGCCGCCCGGGAATCCGCCGGGCCCGCCGCCGCTGGAGGAGCTGCCGTAATTGGACCCGCTCACGTCCACGCGGACGCTGCCGCCGTTGAAATAGCCCTGCAGGTCGACGCTCATGCCCTTGCCTCCCTGGCCGCTGTTGGTGATGGTCAGGGTGCCGTCGTTGATGGTGAACGTGCTGTTGGTCTTGATGCCGGCCGAGCCGGAGAGGTCGCTGCTGTCGGAACTGTCCACGCCTCCGGAGACGGAAATTATGGTCTGGCCGCCGTCGAAGGTCACGGCGCCGTCGCTGCTGATGCCCTTCTTGCCGGCCGCGCTGACCGTGATGTCCAGGCTTCCGTCAGACACGATCACGGCATCCTTGCCGCGCAGGCCGTGGCCCGCGCTGCTGCTGACCCGGATGGCGGGCCCGGCCATGAAGCGCAGGTAGTCGTCGGAGGTGATGCCGGCTCCGCCCGTCGCGGTGACGGTGAGCGTGCCGCTGCCGCTGAAAATGAGCTGGCCTTCGCCGAATACGGCGGCTTTCTCGTCTTCGCCCGAGGGCGTGCCGGAATAGCTGGCGCCGTCGGTGAGGGTGGTGTTCCCGTCCACGACGATGAAGGTTCGCTTGTGGCTCTGGATGTTGATGGGGGCGCCGCTGCGGTTGGTGATGTTCACCCCTTTCAGGACCACGGCCTGCTTGTTGGTGCTGTAGAGCTTGAAGAAGCCGTCGGTGGTGGTCCCGGAGAGTTCGTAGCGGACTTTCTCGTCCGCCGTATTGTTGACGGTCACGCCGTTGCCGCTGACGGATACGACGCCGTGCGCGTCGCCGGAGACGGTGGCGCTGCCGGTAGTGGAGAAGGTGATGGCGATGGTGCGGTCGAAGCTGACCGTGGCGAGACTGTCTTCGGGGTTGAGTGTGTCCACGACCACGGTGGAGGCCTCCCCGTTGCCGCTGTTGCTGCTGTTGTTCTCGGTTTCCCAAGGGAAATAGTCCCCGTCGAGCAGGAGCTGGTCTTTGAGGCCGCCGCAGGCCAGGACCGTCAGGGGGAGTACTATCAAGAGGATTTTTCGTATCATATAAAAAGGTTTCAGTAACACGGCAGGAAGGAGAATCAAGGATTTTGCCGTGCCGGAAAGAGTTCAACGAAGACCCCGTTTTCTTCAGCGAAGCGCGTGGCGCTTTGATGGGAAATGCGTATTTTTGTAGAAATGAAACGCTATTTCGAAGGAGATAAACGTGAAAACCGGATCTATCTGATGGTCTGGGTGTTCGTTTTCATCATCGGCGCCCTGCTCGTGCTGCTGCAGGGAGCCTCCCGTTCGGACGTGACGATCACCTGGTCCGACGTGCCCCGGATCTGGCTGCGGATTCTCCCCTATCTGCTGCTCTTCCTGCTCCACAATTACCTGGTGGCGCCGTTGCTGATCCGCCGCAACAAGCCGGGTGCCTATGTGTTTGCGGTCATCGTCCTGCTCGCAGTCTTCGCGGCGTATATGTTGTTGTCCCGTCGCGGCCCCTTCCCCCAAATGCGGCCCCCGATGCCGCCGGACGGCATCCCGCGGTTAGAACCCAGGGGCGGCCCGGCGCCCGGTCCGGGCGGACCGCGCCGCGCTCCGATGCCGTTCAGTCCGCCCATGCTCAAGATATTGATGGGGGTACTGATGGTGGTCGCCAATCTGGGCTTCAAGTTCCAGTTCCGCGCCGCGCGCAACGTCGCGCGGGTGCGCGAATTGGAAAAGGAGAACCTCCAGCAGCGCCTGGACACGCTCCGCTACCAGATCAACCCGCATTTCTTCATGAACACGCTCAACAACATCCACGCCCTGGTGGATCTCGATCCCGACCGGGCCAAGGAGAGCATCGTGGAGCTGTCCCGGATGATGAGGCACATCCTCTATGATGCCGGCAGTCCGACCATCCCGCTGGTCCAGGAAGAAGCGTTCCTGAAACATTATGTGGCCTTGATGCGGCTGCGCTACCCCGAGGGCGTGGATATTTCCCTGAGCCTGCCCGAGAAGGACGGCGGCGCCCAGGTACCCCCACTCATCTTCGCCTCGTTCGTGGAGAATGCCTTCAAGCACGGCGTGAGCTACGAAGTCCCTTCCTTCATCCACATTTCGCTGGCCCAGGAAGCGGACTCGGTCATCTTCAAGTGCACCAACAGCGTGCCTTCGACCCCGCCCCGGACGGAAGAGGGTTCCGGCATCGGCCTCGACAATACCCGCCGGCGCCTGGATCTGCTCTACGGCGATCGCTATACCCTCCATATCAACCAACCGGCGGGCTCCTATGAGGTCCTGCTGACCCTCCCCGCCCGGATTGAAATCCCCGCTGCCGTATGATCCGTGTCCTGGCCATAGACGACGAGCCACTCGCGCTCAAGCAGTTGGAGGGCTACATTGCCAAAGTCCCTTACCTGGAATTGGTGGCGGCCTGCCGCAGCGCCTTGGAGGCCCGCCGCGTACTGGGGGAGCAGCCGGTGGATGCGATGTTCCTGGATATCAACATGCCCGACATCTCGGGAATGGAATTCGTGCGGGCGCTCCCCCATCCGCCCCTGGTGGTCTTCACCACGGCCTATTCCGAGTATGCCGTCGAGGGTTTCCGCGTCAATGCAGTGGATTATCTGCTCAAGCCGTTCGGCCTGGCGGAATTCATCGCCGCCGCCGAGAAAGTGAAATTGCGCCTGGGCGCGGAGACCCGCTCGGAGACGCCGTCGCCGGCCCGGCCGCAGGAGGACGCGATTTTCTTCAAGACGGACTACAAGACCGTGCGCGTCCGCCTGGACGAGATCCGCTATATCGAGGGCATGAGCGAATATGTCAAGGTGTGGCGGGACGGGGTGAAAGAGCCGCTGATCGTGCTGGTGAGCCTGCGGGCGCTGGAAGAACGGCTCCCGCGGGAGCGCTTCATGCGCGTGCACCGTTCTTATATCATCAACCTGTCGCGCATCCGCGAGGTCTCGCGCGAGGGCGTGGTGCTCGAGGGGGGCACGATCCTGCCCGTCGGCGAGAGTTACCGGCAGGAATTCAAGGAGTATCTTTCCCGGACGAGCCTGGGCTGATTATTTGTGCTTGACGTCGTAAGGCACGCCCAGTTGCTGCAGGCCTGAGATGAGCGGCTCGCAGACGCTCATCTGATACTTCTTGGATTTGAATTCCAGGTTGTAGCCGGTGGCGCGGTCGTGCAGCTGGAGCTGGAGCGGAGCCTTGCCCTTGTAGCGCTTGAGCAGGCGGACCAGCCGCTCGCGGAATTCCGGGGTGATCCGGTCCGACTCCAGGATGAGGGAAAGGGCGGTGATACGCTCCTCGCCGAGATTCCCGAGCAGGGTGATTTTCTGGATCTTGAATCCGTAGGGGACCCGCTTGCCCTGCGTATGCTCCTCGCCCTTGGGGAAATAGCGGGGCGAGATATCCCCTTCGATGAAAATCTGCGCGCGGAGCTGCATGTACGGCAGCCAGTTCTGGTAGTCTTTGCCGAAGAGGGCGAATTCGAAGGTGCCGCTGTAGTCCTCCACCACCACGCGTGCGCCCTGTGAGCCGTTGCGGGTGGTGAGGGTCTTGACGTCCGTGACGATGCCCGCCACGGCGGCCTTGCCGGCGGAGTCCTTGCTCTCGCACTCGTCGATGCGCTCCTGCAGGCCGGACAGGGGGCTGTCCGTGAAGGTTTCGATCTCGAAGCGATAGCGGTCCAGGGGGTGCGAGGACAGATACATCCCCACGTATTCCTTTTCCTGCTGGAGCAGGCCCAGCACATCTTCCTCTCCCGTCATCATCGGGGCTTCGGGCTGCACGGGCTTGAGCTCTTCGACCTCGCCGAAGAGGGAATTCGCCGCGTCGAGCTGGTCGTTGCGGTAGAGGCCGGCGTAGCGCACGAGCTCGTCAATGTAGGGTTCCCCGCTCTTGCCGGGCAGGAAGAACTGGGTCCGCTTGAGGCCGAAAGAGTCCAGCGCGCCGGAATAGACGAGGGTCTCCAGGGCGCGGCGGTTCAGCTGCTCCGCCATCCGCTCGACGAAATCGAACAGCGTCTTGAAGGGGCCGTGCTCCGTGCGCTCCTTGATGATGGCCTGCACGACGTTGTCGCCGAAGCCCTTGAGCCCGCCCAGGCCGAAGCGGATGTCGCCTTTCTTGTTGACGGAGAATTCCTTATCGGATTCGTTGACGTCCGGACCGAGGACCTTGATGCCCGCTTTGCGGCAGTCCGCCATGATCTCCTTCATCTCGTCCATATTGGAGAGATTCTGGGTGAGGTTGGAGGCCTGGAATTCCGAAGGGTAATGGGCCTTGACCCAGGCGGTCTGGTAGCTCACCCAGGCGTAGCAGGTCGCGTGGGACTTGTTGAAGGCATATTTCGCGAAGGCCTCCCAGTCGGACCAGATCTTCTGGAGGGTCTCTTCCGGGTAACCGTTGGCGAGTGCTCCTTTCATGAAGGACTCCTTGAGCGAGTCGAGCACGTCCTTCTGCTTCTTGCCCATCGCCTTGCGGAGCTTGTCGGCCTTGCCTTTCGAGAAGCCCGCGAGCTCCTGGGACAGGCGCATCACCTGCTCCTGATAGACCGTTACGCCGTAAGTCTCCTTGAGCAGCGGCTCCATCTGGGGGAGGTCGTAGTGGATCTTGGCCGGGTCGTTCTTGCCGTCCACGAAATCCGGGATGTAGTCCATCGGACCCGGGCGGTAGAGGGCGTTCATGGCGATCAGGTCCTCGAAGCGTTCGGGATGCAGGCGGATCAGCCATTCTTTCATCCCGCCGGATTCGAACTGGAAGATGCTCTTGGTGTCGCCGCGGGCATAGAGGTCATAGACGGCGGGGTCGTCGATGGGGATCTTTTCGATGTCGATGTCCTTGCCGAAGCGATTCTTGACGAGGCGGAGCGCCCGGGAGATGATGGAGAGGGTCTTGAGCCCGAGGAAGTCCATCTTGAGCATGCCCACGTCCTCGATTTTGGTGCCTTCGTACTGGCTCACCCAGACCTCCTGGCCCGTGCCCTTGTCGGTGCCGGTCGTGATAGGGATGTAGTCCGTAAGGTTGCCCCGGCCGATGATCATCGCGCAGGCGTGGATGCCCGTCTGGCGGATGCAGCCCTCGAGCTGGAGGGCGAAGTCGAGCACCTCGCGCACCAGGGGATCGCCCTGTTCGTATTCGTGCTTGAGCTCCTTGACGAATTTGACGCTGTTGGCGAGGGTGGGCTTGTATTCCTTTTCCTTGCCGTCTTCCTTGATCACGAAGGGCCGGTCGGGGATGAGCTTGGTGAGGCGGTTGGCTTCCGGGATGGGAAGGTTGGAGATGCGCGCGACATCCTTGACGGCCAGCTTGGCGGCCATCGTGCCGAAGGTGATCACGTGGGAAATGTGATCGGCCCCGTAGCGGTCCTGCACATACTGGATTACCCGGTAGCGGCCCTCGTCATCGAAATCCACGTCGATATCCGGCATCGAGATGCGCTCGGGGTTGAGGAAACGCTCGAAGAGCAGGTCGTAGCGGATCGGGTCGAGGTTGGTGATGCCGAGGCAGTAGGACACGCAGGAACCGGCCGCCGAGCCGCGCCCCGGCCCCACGGACACGCCGTGGCGCCGCCCCCAGTTGATGAAGTCCTGGACGATGAGGAAGTAGTCCGGGAAGCCCATGTAGGAGATGGTCATCAGCTCGAAATGCAGGCGGGAGGACTGCTCTTCGGTGAGCTGCTTCCCGTAACGGAATTTCGCGCCCTCGTAGGTCAGGTAGCACAGGTAGGCGACGGAGCGGCAGAACTCGTCCCCGCGGTAGTGCTTCACCTCGGTTCCGTCCTTGCCCTTGGAGATGTCGTATTTGCCGTTCTCGATGATGTCGGCGTAGCGCTGCAGATAGACGTCGATCTGCGCGAGGAATTCCGGGGGGAGTTCGAACTTCGGGAGGACGTGCCCGCGGTTGATTTCGTAGCGCTCCACCTTGTCGAGGACTTCGAGGGTATTGGCGAGTGCCTCCGGGTGGTCCGGGAACAGGGCAGCCATCTCCTCCTCGCTCTTGAGATATTCCTGCTGGGTGTAGCGCAGGCGCTTGGGATCGTCCACCATCGCATTGGTGGTCAGGCAGATGAGCCGGTCGTGGGCCGGTCCGTCCTCTTTGCGGACGAAGTGGACGTCGTTGGTGGCCACGACCTTGACGCCGTGCTTTTCCGCGAGTTCGAAAATGCGGGCGGTGTATTCTTTCTGCCGTTCGTAGAGCTCTAGGGACAGGCCCGGGACCTCCGTCTTGTGGAGCATCACCTCGAGGTAGTAGTCCTCGCCGAAGACCCGCTTGTGCCAGGCGATGGCGCGGTCCACCCCGTCGTCGTCGTGCGCCAGGATCCCCCGCGGAATCTCCCCCGCCATACAGGCGGAGCAGCAGATCAGGCCCTCGTGGTAGCGCTCCAACACCTCGTGGCTCACGCGCGGCTTGTAGTACATGCCCTCGATGTGCCCCGTGGAGACGATCTTCATCAGGTTCTTGTAGCCCGTGTAGTTCTTGGCCAGGAGGATGAGGTGGTAGTATTTCTTGTGGTCGTTGTCCTTGAGGTGGTGGTCGTAGTGCTGGGTAACGTAGATCTCGCAGCCGAAGATGGGCTTGACCGAGGGGTGCTTGGCTGCCACGTCGCGGAAATCCTTGATGCCGTACAGGTTGCCGTGGTCGGTGATGGCGAGCCCCGGCATGCCGAGCTCTTCCGCGCGGCGGAAAAGCTTCTGGATGTCGCTCATTCCGTCGAGGATGGAATACTGGGTATGGACGTGGAGATGTACGAAGGCCATGGCAAGACAAATATACACAAAAACCCCCGACCTTCGAAGGCCGGGGGCTGGATTGTTGATAACTTTTTGTCCCGCGTTATTTCTTCTTCGGGGCGGCCTTGGCGGCAGGGACCTTGGCGGCGGCTTTCTTGCCGGCGCGCAGGGTGGCGTCGTACATGATCGGGGTACCGATCATAATGGAGGCGTAGGTACCGATGAGCACACCGAGGCAGAGGGCGACGGACAGACCGCGGATGCTCTCACCGCCGAAGATGGCGATCGTGAGCATCGGGAGGAGGGTCGACACGGAGGTGTTGACCGTACGGGTGAGGGTCGCGTTGAGGGACTTGTTGACCGTGTCCTTGAAGTTGTCGTTCGGGTGGAGCGCCAGGTTCTCACGGATACGGTCGAAGATCACCACGTTGTCGTTGATGGCGTAACCGATGATCGTCAGGATGGCGGCGATGAAGGTCTGGTCCACGTCCAGGTTGAAGGGCAGGATGCCGCTGAACAGGGAGAAGAAGCCGATGATGATGATCGCCGTGTGGGCCAGGGAGACCACACCGCCCAGACCCCAGCTCCAGCCTTTGAAGCGGATTGCGATGTACGCGAAGATCACGATCAGGGCGAGGATGATGGAGATGATGGCGTTGCGCTTGATATCATTGGCGATGGTGGCACCCACCTTGTCGGAGGAGATGATACCGTTGGGGTTCTCCAGCGTGGAGGTGAAGTCGGAGAGGCTCACCGGCTCGGAGTAGAAGCCCTTGAGGGACTCGTAGAGCATGCCTTCGATCTCGGCGTCCACGGTGCTGGTCTCGTCGCGGAACTTGTAGGAGGTCGTGATCTTCATCTGGCTGTCGCCACCGAACTGCTTGACCTCGACGGAGGACTCGGGATCGGCCAGGGTGAAGGTCTCGCCCACGGCTGCGCGGACATCCTCGGCGGTCACCGGCTTGTCGAAGCGGACCACGTAGGTGCGACCGCCCGTGAAATCGACACCGAGGGTGAAGCCCTTGAGGAGCATCGAACCGATGGCGATGACGATCAGTGCGCCGGAGATGATGTAGGACCACTTGCGGGCACCCAGGAAGTCGACGTGGGTGTTCTTGAGGAAGTTCTTCGTCAGGTTGTTCTCGAAGGTGATGTTCTTGCCGCGCTTGATGCGGCTTTCGAAGATGAGGCGGGTGACGAAGATGGCGGTGGCCATGGAGGTGAGGATACCGATGATGAGGGTGGTCGCGAAGCCCTTGATCGGACCGGAGCCGAAGAAGAAGAGCACGATACCCGTCAGCAGGGTGGTCACCTGGCCGTCGATGATGGCGGAGTAGGCGTTGCGGTAGCCGTCGGCGACGGCCTTGCTCAGGCCCTTGCCCGCCTTGAGTTCCTCCTTGATGCGCTCATAGATGATCACGTTGGCATCCACGGCCATACCCAGGGTCAGCACGAGACCGGCGATACCCGGCAGCGTGAGGACCGCGCTGAAAGCGGCGAGAATGCCGAAGAGGAACACGACGTTGGTGAGCAGCGCGATATCGGCCGCCACACCTGCGCCCTGATAGAAGAAGAGCATGAACAGGAGGACGACGCAGAACGCGATGATGAAGGAAATGAGACCCGAGCGGATGGACTCGGCACCGAGGGTCGGACCGACGACCTGCTCCTGGACGATGGTGGCCGGGGCGGGGAGCTTACCGGACTTGAGGACGTTGGTAAGGTCGGTGGCCTCGTCGATGGAGAACTGGCCGGTGATGGAAGAAGAACCACCGGTGATCTCGGTCTGGACGTTCGGATAGGAATACACGGTACCGTCGAGCACGATGGCGATCTGGCGGCCGATGTTCTCCTTGGTCAGGCGGGCCCACACATTGGCGCCCTCGGCGTTCATCGTCATGCTCACGCCCGGATAACCGCCGCGGCGCTGGTCATAGTCGACGCGGGCGTCGGTCACGACACCGCCGTCGAGCGGGGCCTTGCCGTCGCGGGAGGTGGCCTTGATGGCCACGAGCTCGTAGATGTTGTCACCCTCGATATAGGAGGAAGGCTGGACGGACCACATCGGGCGGAACTCCGCCGGGAAGATGGCCTCGATCTCATTCATCCGCAGGTACTTGTTGACCAGGGCGGTATCGGCGGCGGCCGCAAAACCGATGCAGGCGTTGCCGCGCATGCCGGACGGGCTCAGCACCGCGTAGAGCGGGTTGGCCTTGCGGGCGGCGGCGAGCTCGGCGTCCTCGGAGGCGGCGTTCTGGGCGGCCATTTCCTGGGCCACGGCGTCATCCGCGGCGGCCGCGGCGGCCTCGGCGGCCTCCGGCTCATCCTCGGTGGCAAGCAGTTCGGCCAGGCGGGCGTTGGCCTCGTCCAGATAGGAAGCGATCTCGTCGTAGGTGAAGGTCGGCCAGAACTCGAGGGAAGCGGTTCCCTGGAGCAGCTTGCGGACACGCTCCGGCTCCTTGACGCCCGGGAGTTCTACGAGGATGCGGCCGGTGTTGCCGATCTTCTGGATGGACGGCTGGGTCACGCCGAAACGGTCGATACGGTTGCGGAGCACGTTGAAGGAGTTGGCGACGGCGCTTTCAGCCTCTTCGCGGATCACGGCGATGACCTGCTCGTCGGTGGACTCGGGCTTGATGCGGTCGCGCATCTCATAGGTACCGAAGACCTGGGCGAGACGGGTGCCGGGGGCGGTCTCCTTGAACGCCTCGGCGAAAAGGGTGATGAAGTCGGACTGGGAATTGACGCTGCGCTGCTTGGCGAGCTCGATGGCGCGCTGGAACTCCGGGGTCTGGTTGCCGCCGGACAGGGCGCGCACCAGGTCCTCGAGCTGGACCTGCAGCATCACGTTCATACCGCCCTTGAGGTCGAGACCGAGGTTGATCTCCTGGTCACGGACCTGCTTGAGGGTCTGGCCCATATAAACTTTCACGCCGGAGAGGGAATCTGTGTAGCGGCGGGACTCGATCTTCCGGATCGAATCAAGGTAGAAAGCGCGGTCCGCCTCGGGCACTCCCGAGAGGTCGGCCTTCTGCGCGATCTGCTCTGCGCGCTGCTCAGCCTTGCGGTTGAAAAAGGCAGACACAGCCGTGAAGGACAGCTGCCAGAAACAGGCGAGCAGGAGGCAGATCGTGACTAATCTGATTAAGCCTTTGCTTTGCATAAGTATGGTAATTTAAACAATTATCACAAAATAGTCCGCAAAGTTAGTATTTTTCTCAAAAGAAAGAAACTTTGCGGGCTAAATTTATATTTAGGGGTCGGAAAAACCGGCTATTTTGCTTTTTGGAGCCCCGCAGTTGTTCCTTCAAAAGCAATTTCTTATATTTGTAAGAGATAAAGCTTTTTTTCTATGTGGTGGATTGTCGTTTCTCTTCTCGTGCTGGGCGTCATCCTGATGCTCGTCGAGATGCTCCTGGTCCCGGGTATCGGGGTCGCCGGTTTCCTGAGCCTCGGCTCGCTGGGCTTCGCCTGCTGGTACGCCTTCACGGCCATTTCCACGGCCGCGGGCTGGTGGACCTCGCTCGCCGCCGTGTTGCTGCTCGGCGGGATGTTGTTCTTCGCGCTGCGCGCCAAGACCTGGCGCCGCTTCGAACTCAAGACGGAGGTGACCTCCAAGATGGGAACGGAAGCCGAGGGCGTACACGTGGGTGACCGCGGCTTCGCCTATACGCGTCTCGCGCCGATGGGAACGGGCCGTTTCGGCACCCTGACCTGCGAGGTCAAGAGCTACGACAACAAGATGGTCTCCGCCGGCACGCCGGTCGAGGTCGTCGCCATCGAAGAGAACAAACCCCTGGTCAAACCATTAACGCAAGCATAATATGAACCCTATCATCTGGATCGTCATTGCGATTGTCGGTCTCATCATCATCCTCTGGTTCTTCCCGGTGGCCCTGTGGTTCCAGGCCCTGCTCTCCGGGGTCTATGTGTCCCTGATCCAGCTCGTGCTGATGCGCTGGAGGGGCGTCAATCCCCGCACCATCGTAATGGCCCTCATCACCGGCACCAAAGCCGGACTGACCCTGAAGGCCAACGAACTAGAAGCGCACTACCTCGCCCGCGGCAATGTGACCAAGGTCGTGATGGCGCTCATCTCGGCCAACAAGGCCAACATCCCCCTGGACTTCAAGATGGCTTCCGCCATCGACCTCGCCGGCCGCGACGTGCTCGAGGCCGTGCAGATGTCGGTCAATCCGAAGGTCATCAACACCCCGCCCGTGACGGCGGTTGCCAAGGATGGCATCCAGCTGATCGCCAAGGCCCGCGTGACCGTGCGCGCCAACATCAAGCAGCTGGTCGGCGGCGCCGGCGAGGAGACGGTCCTGGCCCGCGTGGGCGAAGGTATCGTCTCGTCCATCGGCTCTTCGGACAGCCACAAGAGCGTCCTGGAGAATCCGGACAGCATTTCCAAGCTCGTGCTTGGCAAGGGTCTCGACGCCGGAACGGCCTATGAGATACTCTCCATCGATATCGCCGACATCGACGTGGGCAAGAACATTGGCGCCGTGCTGCAGATGGACCAGGCCGATGCCGATAAGAACATCGCCCAGGCCCGCGCCGAAGAGCGCCGCGCCATGGCCGTGGCTCAGGAGCAGGAAATGAAGGCGAAGGCCCAGGAGGCCCGCGCCCGTGTGATCGAGGCTGAAGCCCAGGTCCCGCTGGCGATGGCCGAGGCCTTCCGCAGCGGCAACCTCGGCATCATGGACTACTACCGGATGAAGAACATCCAGGCGGACACGGAAATGCGCGAGAATATCGCGAAATAAGCCTTACGCCGCCCGCCTGGAATCTTTGACCAGGCCTTCCACGGCGGTATTCAGTTCACTCCGATTCAGCAGCTCCCGCACATCGAAATGCAGGCGGAAACGCCAGTGATGGTGCGGGTCTGCGGGCTGGTTGATGCGCTCTTCCATACGGTCGGCGCGGCGCAACTCCTTGTCCAGGGCCACCCAGTCCTGCAGCGGGAAGATTGCGAGCATCGAAGGGGAGTCGAGGAACTCCCACAGCATCCGGCGCACCTCCCCGGGCTCCGGATCTTCCTTGCACTGCATACGCAGTGTCTCCATGTCATGGCTGGAAGTGGCACAGACGCTCAGCGTCCGCCAGGGTCCCTCCTGCTCCATGCCGCGCATCTTCAGCGAGAGGATTCTCTCACGCTCCATCACGCCGGGCACGCAGTCCGGCACCATTCCGAGGTCCTCTCCGCAGGCGAGCATTCCCGTGGCGCCGAGCAGTTCGGGAAGTTTGCGCTCCGCGTTGCGGCGCCAGAAGTCGTCGTGGCGGTGGTAGAAGAAGTCGTTGTAGAGGTCCTTGAAGCGCTTCTGCTGCCCGTCCGACAGACCGGCGGTGTCGGGGGAGATCAGCGGCTGGTATTTGCCCGGATGGCGCGGGTCGGGATGGAAGAGCCCCTTGATGGGCAGGTCCAGGGAGGCGATCTCCTCCGGGGTATAAGGCAGGGCCGGGTTGAAATGGCCCATCATGCCGCTCTTGTACTCCGTCGGAATCTCCCAGATGCGGAAGAATCCGAGGATGTGGTCGATGCGGAAGGCATCGAAATAGCGGCTCATTTTCCGCAGGCGCGCCTTCCACCAGGCGAAGTCATCCTTCGCCATCTCCTCCCAGTTGTAGGTCGGGAAGCCCCAGTTCTGCCCGTCTGCGCTGAAGAAGTCGGGCGGGGCGCCGGTGGAGGAATCCAGGTTGAAGAGTTCGGGATGCCAGTAGGCCTCGGCGCTGTCGGCGCTCACCCCGATGGGCAGGTCTCCCTTGAGCGAGACGCCCTTGGCGCGTGCGTAATCAACCTCTTCGCCGAACTGCTTGTCCAGGTGGAATTGCATCCAGCCGTAGTATTCCGGCTCCAGGGAGTCGCGCTTGGCGCAGAAGGCGGCGTATTCGTCCAGCCAGCCCTTGTTCTCCTTGTAGAACTTCTTGTAGGCGGCACTGGCGAGGTCTTTGGCGCTGCGCTTTTCGAAGGCCTGCCGGATGTAGGCCATCTTGGCCTTGAACACGGCGGGATAGTCCAGCTCGGGCAGGGCGTTGAGCGCGGCCTGCTGTTTCTTGAAGGCGGCGTCTTCCCGGATGCCGAGGTCCTGCAGGTGCATATAGAGCGGATGCAGGGCGAAGGTGGATATGGGGCTGTAGGGGTAGGAGTCCGCCCAGCCGCCCTGGCGGGTGGTGTCGTTCACCGGGAGGAGCTGGATGATGCACTGGCGGGTGGCCGCGGCCCAGTCCACGAGGGGCCGCAGGTCACGGAATTCACCGATGCCGAAATCATCTGCGGTGCGCAGGGAGAACACGGGGATTGCCGTGCCCGCGCCGCGGAAGCCGGGCCGGTCGAACTTCGCGGCCTGGTGCTCGCGGGGGAAGGGGCAGCCGGGGATCGGGCAGTCGATCCAGGCGTCCCGGATCTCGGCCTCGGCCGCTTTGCGGTGGTGGTGGCTCCATTCGGTGCGGACGATCAGGCCGCCGCGCATCACCACGTAGGTGTAGTCTTTGAGGGCGGCTGCGGGAACGCCTGTCACCGTCACGCTCCAGACGGCGCCGTGGTTCCAGGTCATCGGGTATTTCTTGTCCCGGAGGACCAGCGAGAGGCTCTCGCCCCAAGCGGTCCGGTAATGTATTTGGAAGGTCGTTGTCATAGTCTTTCGAAAGAAATGGCGAAACCGCCGCCCGGAGCCATCGTGACGGGAATCGTCCCGTCCGGTGTCACGGTCAGCTTCGTGATCACATAGGACTGCGGATTGTTCTTATAGTGGGCGTCCGGCGCATCGGCATAGAGGGTGGCCTCGTAGGTCCCGCTCTCCAGGAAGTCCAGTTTCAGATCGAAGTTGCGCGCCTCGGTATCGGTCACGCCGCCGCAGAACCACTGTCCGCCGTCCTTGGCCTTGCGCGCCACCACGATGTATTCCATCGGCTCGGCGCCGAGGTAACGGCTCTCGCTCCAGTCCACCGCCACATCCTCGATGAACTGGAATGCGTCCGGGAAGCGGCTGTAGTGCTCGGGGGTGTCCGCAGCCATCTGCAGCGGGGAGTACATGGTCAGGTAGAGGGCGAGCTGGCCGCAGATCGTGGAGTTGACCCAGGAGTCGTTGCCGCACCACTCTTTGAGGTTCTGCTCGAAGATGCCCGGGGTGTAGTCCATCGGGCCGCCGTTCAGGCGGGTGAAGGGCAGGATGGCCGTGTGGCCGGGGGTGATGCCGCCGAAGGCCTGGTATTCCGTGCCCATCGCGGACTCGTTGCCGATCAGGTTGGGATACGTGCGGCACAGGCCGGTCGGGCGCACCGCCTCGTGGGCATTCACCATGATGTGGTGCTTCGCGGCCTCGGTGATGCAGTAGAGGTAGTGGTTGATCATCCACTGGCTGTAGTGGTGCTGGCCCTGGGGGAGTATGTCTCCCACATAGCCGGACTTGACGGCGTCATAGCCGTAGCGGTTCATCAGGGAGTAGGCGTCTTCCAGATAGCGTTCGTAATTGCGCACGCTGGAGGAGGTCTCGTGGTGCATCACCAGGCGGATTCCCTTTTTGTGGGCATAGGCGTTGAGCGCCTCGATGTCGAAATCGGGGTAAGGCGTCTGGAAATCGAAGACGTGGTCCTTGTTGCAATTGGCCCACTCTTCCCAGCCGATGTTCCAGCCTTCCACGAGCAGGGCGTCGAAGCCGTGCGCGGCGGCGAAGTCGATGTAGGCGCGGACGTGCTCGTTGTTCGCGCTGTGGCGTCCGTTGGGCTTGGCGGCGGCGTAGTCGAAACTGTCGAGGTCGATGCCGGAGGCGTTGGTATAGGCCCAGGAGCCCGCGCCGGCGATCATTTCCCACCACACGCCCATATATTTGACCGGGTGGATCCAGCTCACGTCCTCCAGCGCGCAGGGCTCGTTCAGGTTGAGTACCAGGCGCGAAGCGAGCTGGTCCGTGGCCGAGGCGGCCACCTGGACGGTGCGCCAGGGGGTCTTGGCGGGCGTCTGGAGATTGCCCTTCCAGCCCTCGGCGTCCGGGGTCAGGTGCGCGTGCAGGGTGTGGGTCTTCCCGTCCACCAGCAGGTGCAGGCAGGGATAGTCCACCAGGGCGGCCTCGTGGATGTTGACATACAGCCCGCCGGGGGTTTTCATCTGCAGGGAGGTCTGTACACCGGAGGTGCTGAAGGGGGTCTGGCTGCTGTTTCCGCGCATCTTGTCGCGGAAATGTGCGCTGATCTCCGAAAGCCGGGTGCGGTTGTACTCGTATTCCTGGGTATCATAGTCCCCGGGGATCCACCAGGCCGTGCAGTCGTCCGCCATCGCGAACTCGGTGAGTTCCTCCTGGATCACGAAATGCACCATCGGCTGTCCGGCGGGGAACTCGTAGCGGAAGCCCAGGCCGTCGTCGAACAGGCGGAAGCGGACGTCCAGCAGGCGTCCGCCCTTGGGCTGCTTCAGGTGGACCAGCAGTTCATTGTAGTGGTTGCGGATCCGGGATTCCTCGCCCCAGACGGGCTCCCAGACTTCGTCGAAGCTGTCCGTCTCCACGCCCAGCAACTCGAAGTCGCGGTCGAAAGCGATCGAAGGGGCGCCGTCCTCCTTGGAGACGGTCCCGTCGGAGTTGTAAGAGAGTTGTTCGGCCTTGACGACGCCCCGCAGGCGGAAGCCCAGGCGGCTGGGAGTCACGACCGGAACCCCGTCACGCTCAAGCGCGTAGCGGGGCGTGCCTTCTCCGGAGAGGTAGAAGGACAGGTGCAGCAGGCCGTCCGGGGAGCGGAGCTCCGCCTTGGGCATGGGGGTGGTCTCCGGGGTGGAGGTGCAGGCTGCCAGCAGGGCAGCGCAGAGGAGGAAGGTCAGGAATCGTCTCATTTGTATTCTACGACCAGGGCGGTGCGGCCCGCCACGGTCCGGGGTTCAAAGGTAATGATTTCTCCGGAGACCACATCGCGTCCGGGCCCCTTCAGGCTGCCGGTGATCTCGGCATAGTCCGCCCAGGGGATGTCCCGCGGGACGGGGTTGTTGTTGAGGTAGACGAAGACCGTCTCGCCACTGTCGGCGATGCGCCAGTAGGCGTAGGTGTTGTCGCGGCTCAGGAAGTGCAGCGTGCGGCCGTGCTGCACGGCTTCGGAGCCCTTGCGCCACTGCAGCAGGGCGCGGACATAGTCGTGCAGGTCCTTCTGTACGGCATCCTGCGCCCAGTCCTGCGGGAACTCCACGCGAAGGCCCCCGTGGCCCTGGCTCCGGTCACGCGAGACGACCATCAGTTCGTCGCCCGCGAAGACCTGCGGGTAGCCGCGCACGGTGGCGAGCAGCGCGAAGATGAGCTTCATCTTGTCGGGATCCTGCCCGACCACGTCGCCGATGCGGTCGGTGTCGTGGTTGCCCGGGAAGACCATCATGTTCTGCGGGTCGTGGATGTAGAAGTCGTTGGCGATGGAGTCATACCACTTGGTGATGCCCTCGTCCCAGCTCTCCCGGTTGGTGTTGATGCCCTGGCAGATGGCAGCCTGCAGGGCGAAGTCCATGACCGAAGGAAGGTTCGAGTCGAAGCCGTCCAGGTTGGGGTTGCCGGCCTGCCAGTAGGCCACCTGCGGGACATTGGTCGACCAGACCTCGCCGACGATGTTGAGCTTCGGATACTCGCGGCGCACGGCGGCGCACCACTGCGACATCGGCACTTTCTCGTTGTAGGGGTAGGTGTCCACCCGGAAACCGTCCAGGCCGGCCCATTCCGTCCACCACACGGCCCACTGCTGGAAGTAGCGCAGCAGGTAGGGATTGTCCAGGTTCATATCCACCATCGAGGTGTCGAACCAGCCGCCCACCATGTTCTCGCGGTCCAGTTGGGAGCAATAGGGGTCGTTCTGCGCCGAGAAAGCGCAATTGGAATGGGTGTACTCCGGCCACTGGTGCACCCAGTCGGCGAAGGGCAGGTCCTCCATCCACCAATGCTCGTCCCCGCAGTGGTTGGTGACCACGTCCATGATGACCTTGAGGCCGCGATCGTGGGCCTGCCGGACGAATTCGCGGTATTTGTCGTTGCTGCCGAAACGCGAATCGATGCGGTAGTAGTCGGTGCAGGCGTAGCCGTGGTAGGAGGAGGTCGGCTCGTCGTCTTCGAGCAGCGGGGTGTTCCAGATGGCGGTGAAGCCCAGGTCGGCGATGTAGTCGAGCTGGTCCTCGATGCCCTGGATGTCGCCGCCGTGGCGTCCGAAGAAGGCGTCATAGGCCGGATTTTCCTGCGTGTCGGGGGTCTCGTCGTTGGACGGGTCGCCGTTGACGAAACGGTCCGGCATGATCAGGTAGATGGCATCGGCCTGGCCGAAACTCCCGCGCCGGGCCGAGTCGGGCTCGCGCGCGTCCAGCCGGTAGGTCACGTGGAAACTGTCCCCGCCCTTGCTGAATACGAGACGGACGGGGCCCGGGGCGGCGTTCTTCTCCACCGCCACGTCCACGAAGAGGTAGTTGGGGCTCTCGGCGGGGTGCACACCCGTGACGCGCACGCCCCGGGCGCCCTCGGCGCGGACCGAGTAGCCGCCGATCCCCGCTCCTTGCACGAGCAGCTGGAGCGGCGTCTCCATCCCCACCCACCAGCAGGGCGGCTCGATGCGCGTGAGGCGGTCCTCGTCGGAAGAGATGCTCCAGGCCCAGGGGGCTTCCAGTTGCACGCTGATCCGGACGGTGTCGTCACCGGTGCTGCGCTCATAAACGAGGGTGTTGTCCGCCGAGGAGAGCAGGCGGAATTCCGCGCCGTCGGCGCTCAGCGCCGGGTGGTCTTCCCGGAGCCGGGCGAGCCGGCGATAGAAGTCGGTCACGGCATTGGTCTTGCGAGCCGGGATGGGATCTTTCTCAAAGAAGGCGAAACGGTGGTCGTAGCCGAACTCCTGGCCGGTATAGATCAGGGGCTGCATCTGCGGCAGGGTCCAGGCCAGCACGGTCATCGCCTGCCAGCCCTCGCCCATACGCTCGAATTCGCTGCCGCTCCAGGAGTTCTCGTCGTGGTTGGAGGTGAAACCCAGGCGTCGGGCGCCTTCGGGGTAGGTCTGCCGGTTCCAGTCCAGGTAGCGGACCAGGCTGTCGGCCCCGCAGCGTCCCTGCGCGATGTCGTTCAGCAGGTGGTGGAGTTTCCAGGCATAGGTGGTGTCGAAGCCCGCCTCGTGCAGCCAGGCCTCCTCGCCCTCGGCGAGGAAATAGAGCGGCCGGCCGTAGTCCTTGCGGAACTGCGGCAGGACGGCGGCCCAGAAATCCTGCGGCACCTGATAGGCCACGTCGCAGCGGAATCCGTCCACGCCCCGGTCCAGCCAGAAGCGCATGCACTTCTCCATCTCGGCGCGCATCTCGGCGCAGTCGTAGTTGAGCTTGGCGATGTCGGTCCAGTCGTATTCGACGATCGTATGGCCCTGCTCGTCGCGCACATACCATTCGGCGGGCTTCTCCGTGGCCCAGGGATGGTCCGGGGACGTGTGGTTGGCCACCCAGTCGAGCACGACCTTGAAACCCTGTGCGTGGGCCGCCGCGAGGAAGTGGTCGAAGT
>JAEEVG010000057.1 GCA_016290835.1 Bacteroidales bacterium
AGCTATGCAGAAAGGGCTGCAAGCCAATCGGTTTGCAGCCCTTTTCGTATGCCCTGGCCGGCTATTCTGGTTTGTAAGAGTCCTTCAGGGAGACGGTCTTGTTGAAGACGGGTCTCTGCGGGGTGGAATCCTTGTCCTTGACATAGTAGCCGGTACGCTCGAACTGCACCGCGATCCCGGAGGCATCCTCCAGCAGGGCGGGCTCCGCGAGACCGACGCCCAGGTCCAGAGAGTCGGGGTTGAGGAAGTCCTTGTAGTCCTTGTCTTCCGGCACCTGGCTCATGTCCGCGAGGGTGAAGAGACGGTCGTAGTTACGCAGTTCGACCTGCTTGGCGTAGTCGCAGGAGACCCAGTGGATCGTGCCCTTGACGCTGCGCCACTCGCCGCCGCCCGGACGGGTGGCGGGATCGTAGCTGCAGATCAGTTCCACGACCTGGCCGTCGGCGTCCTTGATGACCTCTTCGCACTTGATGATGTAGGTGTATTTGAGGCGCACTTCGCCGCCCGGCTTGAGGCGGAAGAACTTCTTGGGGGCGTCCTCCATGAAGTCGGCGCGCTCGATCCAGAGGGTGCCGGTGAAGGGGACCTTGCGGCTCGCGCCCTCCGGCTCGGCCGGGTTGAGCGGGCAGTCATACCATTCCACCAGCCCTTCGGGCCAGTCCTTGAGGGTCACCTTGACGGGGTCCTGGACCACCATGTAACGGTTGGAGCGGGCATTGAGGTCCTGGCGCACGCACCATTCCAGCAGCTGGATGTCCATCAGCTGGTCGCGTTTGCTCACGCCGATTTTGTCGCAGAACATCTTGAGGGCCTCGGGGGTGTAGCCGCGGCGCCGCACGCCGCAGAGCGTCGGCATACGCGGATCGTCCCAGCCGGATACGAGCCCTTTCTGCACGAGCTCCAGGAGCTTGCGCTTGCTCATCAGGGTATAGGTCAGGTTGAGGCGGGCGAATTCGTATTGGTGCGAAGGGTAGATCCCGAGGGTCTCGATGAACCAGTCGTACAGGGGACGGTGCACATCGAACTCGAGGGTGCAGATGGAGTGGGTGATGTGCTCGATGGAGTCGCACTGGCCGTGGGTGAAGTCGTACATCGGATAGATGCACCATTTGTCGCCCGTGCGGTGGTGCGAGGCGTGCTTGATGCGGTACAGCAACGGGTCGCGCATCATCATGTTGGGGTGCGCCATGTCGATCTTGGCGCGCAGTACCTTCTCCCCGTCGGCGTATTGGCCGTCGCGCATTTCGCGGAAGATGCGGAGATTCTCCTCGACGCTGCGGTTCCGGTACGGACTCTCGACACCGGGTTTGTCCACGGTGCCGCGGCCGCGCGAGATTTCCTCCTGGCTCTGGTCATCGACGTAGGCGAGGCCCCGCTTGATCAGGTCCTCCGCCCACTCGTAGAGCTGATCGAAATAATCAGAGGCATAGCACTCTTTCTCCCACTGGAAGCCCAGCCAGCGGATATCCTCCTTGATGGAATCCACGTACTCCACGTCTTCCTTGACGGGATTGGTGTCGTCGTAGCGGAGGTTGGTCTTGCCACCGTACTTGAGGGCGAGTCCGAAGTTGATGCACAGGGACTTGGCGTGGCCGAGGTGCAGGTAGCCGTTGGGTTCCGGGGGGAAGCGGGTCAGCACGGAGGGGACCTTGCCGGAGCGCAGGTCGTTCTCGATGATTTCTTCCAGGAAATTGAGTTTCTTCTCGTTCTCTTCCATAAGGCTCGTTTCGCTAAATCGTGCAAATGTACGGATTTATTCGTAATTTTGCGCAGGTAAAACGACAACGCGATGATTAAATCCATGACCGGCTACGGCAAGGGGGTCGCCGAACTCTCCACCGGCCGCCTCACGCTCGAGATCCGCACCCTCAACGGAAAGAGTTGCGATATCAACATCAAGAGCTCCCTGCTCCCCAAAGACAAGGAACTGGAAGTTCGCAAGACCCTCGCCGACGCCCTGCAGCGCGGCACGGTGGAGGTCCTGCTGACCTTCGAGCCCAAGGCCGGCGCCCAGGCCCGCCAGATCGATGCCGCCCTCGTGGAAAACTATTTCCGCCAGGTCCACGCCATCGGCTGCAAGGTGGGCATCGCCATGCCGAAGGAAGAGTATCTGGAGGCCATCCTGCGCTTCCCGGACATCTTCGAGGGTGCCAAGCAGGAGACCGTTCCCGAAGGGGAGTGGCCTGCGGTGGAGGCCGCTCTTTCCGAGGCCCTCTCGCAGCTGGACGCCTTCCGCAGCCGGGAAGGCGCCGCCCTGTATGCGGATGTCACCTCCCGCGTGGCGACGATCCTCTCGCTCTATGACGAGGTCGAAGCCTTCGAGCCGGAGCGCCTCCGTTCGGTGCGCGAGCGCATCTTGAAAGCCGCCGAGGATCTCCGGGTCAAGCTGGATCCGGAACGCTTCGAGCAGGAGATGATCTTCTACCTCGAGAAACTGGATATCAACGAAGAGAAGGTCCGCCTCCGCCAGCACTGCAAGTATTTCCTGGATACCATCGACGGCGAGCCCTGCCCGGGCAAGAAACTGGGATTCATCATCCAGGAGATGGGACGCGAGATCAACACCACCGGCTCCAAAGCCAACCACGCCGGCATCCAGAAGCTCGTGGTCCGGATGAAGGACGAACTGGAAAAAATCCGCGAGCAGTCGATGAATATCCTATAGGGGAGAGAAACGGCCTTATTCCGAAAGTTCCAGCCAGCGCTCTTCGCGCTGGCTGATTTCGTCTATGAGGGCCTGGATGCGTTCGGAGACGGCCTGGAGTTCGGTGTAGGGGAGGGCGCCGGAGGAAAGGCGCGCCTCGAGTTCCGCCTTCTCGGCTTCCAGCTGCGGCAGCTCCGCCTCGATCGCCTCCAGTTCCCGCTGCTCCTTCCAGGTCAGCTTCCGCGGCTTTCTATCTGTCCCCTGCGGGCTGGCGGAGCCGGTGCTGCCTGACGGCGAAAGCTCAGCCGCAGCAGGATTCGCGCCGTCGAATCCGGTTCCCGCACCAGCGGGAAGCGAGGATGGACGCCGAGCCGCAGGCACACCGGGCCGCCTTTCCGCCCGCCGGTCCTTATCGAGGTCGTGGACATAGGCGCGGTATTCGGAGAAGGAACCGACGAAGTCTTTGACGAGGCCGTCGCCGCAGAAAACCAGCAGATGATCCGTCACCCGGTCGAGGAAATGCCGGTCGTGGCTGACCACCAGCAGACTGCCCTGGAACTCCTTCAGATACTCCTCCAACAGATTGAGCGTCACGATGTCCAGATCGTTGGTCGGCTCGTCGAGAATCAGCAGATTGGGCTCCTGCAGCAGGATGGTCAGCAGATAGAGCCGCCGCTTCTCTCCGCCGGAGAGCCGCTCCACCCGCGTGGAAAGCATATCGTGCGGGAAAAGGAAGCGCCCCAGCAGGCGCGTGTCCGGGACGATGTCGAGCACCGTCTCACCGGGCCGGAAATCCATCCCCTGCTGGCGATAATAGCCGATCTTGAGGGTTTCGCCCCGGTCGATCTGTCCGCTGTCGGGCCGGACGGCCCCGGTCAGCAGATCCAGGAAAGTGGTCTTCCCGACCCCGTTGCGTCCCACGATGCCCACTTTGTCGAAACGCTGGAAATTGTAACTGAAATCCCGCAGCATCGGGATGCCCTCCCAGTCGTAGCAGACATCCTTGCAGTTGATGATCTTGCTCCCGAGGCGCGAGGCGGCTCCCACGCCCTCGAGGCTGACCTGCTGCGTGCGGTACACTTGCGCCGCCCGGTCCGAGAGTTCGTGGAAGGCGTCGATGCGGTACTTGGCCTTGCCGCTGCGGGCGCAGGGCGTGGCGTGGATCCACTCGAGTTCGCGCCGCAGCAGGTTGCGGACCTTGTCGGTCTCGGCGTTGTAGAGGGCGATGCGCTCCTGGCGTTTCTCCAGGTAGTTCTGGTAGTTGCCCTTGTAGGTATAGATGGCACCGTGGTCCAGTTCCATCACGGTATTGCAGACGCGGTCGAGGAAGTAGCGGTCGTGGGTGACCATCAGCAGGGTGCAGCGGCTGCGCCGCAGATAGCTCTCCAGGAATTCGATGGCTTCGATGTCGAGGTGGTTGGTGGGCTCGTCGAGGATGAGGAAGTCGGCTTGCAGGGCGAGCAGTTCGCTGAGCGCCACCCGCTTGACCTCGCCCCCGGACAGGGAGGACATCGGCTTGAACGGATCGCCCAGGCGGAATGAACTGAGCAGTTCGCGGAGGCGCTGGCGGTAGTCGCGCAACCCCTCCTCGTGCCACCGGGCCGTCTGCGGGGCGCTGTGGCGCAGGACCTGCTCCTCGATGCTCAGGGCGGGGTCGTAGTCGTATTCCTGCTGCAGGAAAGCGATGCGGATGTCTTTGAGGAACAGGATGCGGCCGCCCGAGTCGGAACTGTCCTCGCCCGCCAGGATGCGGAGCAGGGAGGTCTTGCCGGTGCCGTTGGGGGCGATCAGGGCGATCTTGTCGCCTTCGTTGATGTTGAAGCCAATCTTCTCGAAGAGCACCTTCGGCCCGTAGGACTTGGAGATGTTCTCGATCTGCAGATAACTGGGCATAGGCTTACATCAGGCCGAGCACCTGGGCGCGGGAAAGCAGGCAGTCGCCTACGGATGCGGCCCTGCGGCCCAGCTGGGAGAGCACGATGGAGGTGTCCTGGGACACGCGGGACAGGGACAGCCGGTTGACCGCGGTCTTGATGGGGAGCAGGAGATAGTCCTTGCCGACGATCAGCCGTCCGCCGATCACCACGAGACCGGGGTTGAACACGTTCAGCACACCGGAGATGCCGCGCCCGAGCGTATCGCCGATCTTGCCGATGGCATCGATGGCGAGCACGTCGCCTTCCTCGACGGCGCGCAGGATTTCGTCCAGCTCCACGTCGCCCTTCTTGTTGTAGGTGGCGGACATCGAAGAGGCATGGCCCTTGCCCAGCTTATCGATGATCATCCGGTGCAGGGCGGAACCCGAGGCGCCCGTCTCCAGGCAGCCGACCTTGCCGCAGCGACAGATGACATCGTTGTTCAGCACAGGGAAATGCCCGAGTTCGCCGGAGTAGCCGGATTTGCCGTAATAGAGCCGTCCGTCCATGATGATGCCCATTCCGAGTCCCCAGCTGACGTTGATGAAGATCATGTTGGGGTCGGCCTTCTTGCCGAGGAACATATATTCGCCGAAGGCCATCGCCCGGGAGTCGTTCTCGATGCTGACCCGGACGTTGAATTCCTTCTGGAAGATGCTCTTGAGGGGGATGTCGTCGCTGACGAAATAGGTCAGGCTGTAGCCTTTCTCGGGATTCACGCGGCCGGAGAGGCTGACGCCCACGCCCAGGACCTTGATCCAGGGGATGCCGGCTGCGATGACCTGGTCCATCACCATCCGGCACATCGTGCGGAACGAGTTCTCGTTGGCCTCCAGCACGAACTCGATATCCTGGATGTAGGAGATGACCTCGCCCTTGAAATCGCTGATGGCGATATGGAAATGATGCCGCGCCACGTCCACGCCCACGAAATAGCCTGCATCCGGGTTGAGTCCGTACACGCTGGGGCGGCGGCCGCCGGAGGTGCCGACCTTGCCTTCATCCTTGATGAAGTTCTCGTCGATGAGTTCGCTGATGAATTTGGTGATGGTGGGTACACTGATGCCCAACGCGCGGCTGAAGTCGGCGATGCTGTAGTTGTTGTGCGCGATGCAGAGCCGGAGAATCTCCCGTTTGACTGTCGCGCTTTTGCCCGTAGAGTCGTTGAGGAAGGATGTGGTCATAATTGGTACGGATAGGCAGCGATGCAAAAATATACAAAAAAATTGTATATTTGTCATTATTCTTGAAGAAATTTAATAATGTCGATCCGAAAAACTCTCAAAAAAGCCCGGTCCGTACGTCTTTCGATGCGTGCAAAGCTCATTTTGAGCCTCTCTGCGATTGCGGCGATCCTGCTGGTTTCCTCCGTGATCTCGGTGCTGGAGTACACCAGTATGAGCAACTATGTCTCGGATCTGATAGCGGACGATATCAGCAGCATCAACGTGGCGGCCCGCCTGGCCGATATGAGCAATACCTACAATCTCCAGATCCTCGAAGTGATCGGGGACGAATCCTCCGTGCGGGTGCCGGAATTCGACGACGGCTATTTCAAATCCCACTGTGATTCGCTGCGTATGAGCGTGGCTTCCAACCAGGTGCGGCCGCTGGCTGATTCGGTGATGTATTCTTATTCGGCGTATATGCTCACCTCGCTCGAGCTTGAGGATGTGCTCCAGTCGGATTTCATCGACACCCGCTCCTGGTATTTCGAGCGCCTGCAACCGCGCTACGACCGCCTGCGGAACGACCTGGACCTCCTCTCCCGCGCCATCTACCTCGATCTGGAGAAGAATTCCGCGACCTTCGAACGCGGTTTCTACCGGAGTATCATTCCGGGCATCGTGGCGGTGGGCGTGGGCCTGCTGCTGGTCCTGATGCTCCTTTTGTTCCTGCTGGCCCTGTATGTCAATCCGCTCTACAAGATGTTGGAGGGCCTGGATGCCTATCGCTCCCAGGACAAGAAATACACCGTCAAGTTCGAGGGCGATGACGAGCTGGCCCGGCTCAACGACGGCATTACCGAACTGGCAAACGAGAACCGCCAGTTCCGCAGCCGGATCAAGACCATGAGCAAGAAATGAACTGGAAGGTCATCAGCAGGAATATCGGCTACGCCCTCCTCGTCAGCGCACTCTTCATGATGCTGTCGGTTTTCGTGTCCTTGATCAACGGACACGATTCTGCGCTGGCGGCGCTCTCGATCTCCTTCCTGATCACCTTCATCGTGGGGATCTTCCCCTTCATCTTCGTCCGGGAAACGCACGCCATCACCTTGAAAGAGGGCTACGTGATCATCTTCCTGTCCTGGCTGCTGTCGTTCATCTTCGGGATGTTGCCCTATGCCCTCTGGGGCGGACCCTTCACTTTGCAGAATGCCTGGTTCGAGTCCGTGAGCGGCTTCACCACCACCGGCGCCACCATCCTGGACAATGTCGAGGGCCTGCCCAGGAGCCTGCTTTTCTGGCGGGCCTCCACGCACTTCATCGGCGGTTTGGGAGTCGTCGTGTTCCTGCTGCTGCTCATCCCGGGCTCCAACCAGATGAAGATGCGCCTGACCAACATGGAGCTGACCTCCCTGTCACGCGGCGGCTTCTCGGCCCGGACCAACAAGACCGTCTATATCTTCGCCTATGTCTACCTGGCGCTGCTGGTGCTTTCGCTGGCCTGCTACCTGCTGGCCGGGATGCCTTTCTTCGACGCCGTCTGCCACGCGATGAGCGTGAGTGCGACCGGCGGATTCAGCTCGCGCAACGCCTCGATCGCCGCCTTCGATTCGCGCTGGATCGAGGGGATCACGATGGTATTCATGTACTTGTCTTCCATCCATTTCGGACTGATTTACCTTGCCTTCGTGACCCGCAGCAACAAGCCTTTCAACAATCCCGTGGTCAAGTTCTACACGGCCTCGATCGTGGTCGTAGCCCTGATCGTGGGAGCCGGCCTGAAGGGCAACGGGATCTGCCCGACCTGGCGGAACGCGGTCTGGAACGGCTTCTTCGAGACGCTCTGCGTCACGTCTACCTCCGGTTTCGCCATCCTGGACAACGCCCAGTGGCCCCTCTGGATCGTGATGGTGCTGATGTTCTCGGCCGTGATGTGCGGCAGCGCCGGATCGACCTCCGGCGGTGTCAAGGTGGACCGCATCCTGCTGCTTTTCAAGTCGATCGGACGCCGGGTCAACCGCATCCTGCACCCTTCCTCGATCAATGAGATCCGCCTCGGTAAGCGCATCCTGCGGGAGGAGGAGGTGTCTCCGCATCTGCTCTACCTGACGATGTACGGCTTGCTGCTGGCGGTCTCCATTGCGCTGAGCCTCTTCGTCGGCGTGGATCACCAGAACAGCTTCATCGCTTCCGTGACAAGCCTCGGCAATGTGGGTCCGGCGTATGGTGCGCTGGGTACGATGGGCTCTTTCAACAGCGTCCCGATGCTGGGTAAGCTGATTTTCACCGTCGATATGTTCCTCGGCCGCATCGAAATCTATCCTGTGCTGGCCGTCGTGGCGATGATCTTCGACAAACGCACCCGGGAATGATGGATCGGGCGGGTTTCCTGGAGCAGCGTTTCCTCGGACGCTTCAAGGCGGAGCCTACGCCCTGCCAGGCGCGCCTTTTCCGCGAGGTGGCCTCTTTCGTAACCTGCGACGATGCCGATATCCTCGTGGTGAACGGCTATGCCGGCACGGGCAAGACGAGTGCCATCGCGGCGGTGATCGCCGCACTCAAGGATGTCGGGACGCCTTCCGTGCTGCTGGCCCCCACCGGGCGGGCGGCCAAGGTCCTTTCCGGATTCGCCCGCCGTCCCGCCTTCACCATCCACAAGCATATTTACCGCCAGAAGTCCGTGGGCAGCGACGGCTTCGGACAGTTCACCCTTTCGCCCAACAAGGCCAAGGGCACCCTGTTCGTCGTGGACGAGGTCTCCTTGATCGGCATCGACTCGCTCCAGGGCCAGGGCTCCGCAGCTTTCGGAACTGGCAACCTGCTGGAAGACCTGGTGTCCTTCGTCCGCAACGGGCTGGACTGCCGGCTCATCCTCGTCGGCGACGCCGCGCAGCTCCCGCCGGTGGGACTGGATGCGTCGCCCGCCCTGTCGAAAGATTTCATGGACGGTTTCGGCGGGGTGCGCTACAGCACCCTGACCTCGGTGGTGCGCCAGGCCGCCGAATCCGGCATCCTGCGCAACGCCACCCTGCTGCGCGAACTGATCTCCGGCAGCACGCCCGACAGTACCTTCCCGGATCTGCGGCTGGACCTGCGGGACGCGGATGACATCGAGCGCATCGGCGGGGGAGAACTGATCGAGACCCTCTCCGATGCCTATTCCCGCTATGGTGAGGACGGCACCGTGATCCTGTGCCGCTCCAACAAACGCGCGATCCGCTACAACCTCGGGGTGCGGGCGACGGTCCAGTTTAAGGAAGAGCGCCTGGTTCGCGACGATAAGCTGATGATCGTCAAGAACTGCTACCAGTTCGTCGAGGATGTCCCGGGGATGGATTACATCGCCAACGGGGACATCGCCAAACTGGTCCGAATCGGCCGTTTCGAAGAGCGTTACGGCCTTCATTTCGCGGATGCGACCCTGCTCTTCCCGGACTATGACGACGTGGAGATCAAGGCCAAGGTCTGTCTGGATACGCTCGAGTCCGAGGCGGCTTCGCTGACCTATGAGCAGCAGAATGCGCTTTATCAGGGCGTGTCGGCGGACTATGCCGACCGCGGGACCAAGAAGAAAATCTGGGAAGCGGTCCGTGAGGACCACTATTTCAACGCCCTCCAGCTCAAATACGCCGAGGCGATCACCTGCCACAAGTCGCAGGGCGGGCAGTGGGACTGCGTGTTCATCGACTGCCCCTTCTGGCAGGATGAACAGAGTCTGGATGACCTCAAATGGCTGTATACGGCGCTGACCCGCGCCGTCCGGAAAGTATATCTAGTTAATTTCAATAATCGGTTTTTCGTATGAAAAGATTTATTTCCGTACTGATTCTCTGCTGCCTGGCGCTGCTTTCCGCCCGGGCGGAGGACCGCAACGTGACCCCGTCCCCGGACGGGACGATGGAAGCGTTCACCCGGGACAACGACCTCTGGGTGAGGGTGCTGTCCGACAAGAGCGAGTTCCGCCTGACTTTCGACGGCTCGGAACTGATCCTCAACGGCTATGCTTCCTGGGTGTACTACGAGGAGATTTTCGGCCGCGGTTCCCGCTACAAGGCCTTCTGGTGGAGCCCGGACTCCAAACGGCTCGGCTTCTACCGCTTCGACAACAGTTCCGTGCCGATGTTCCCCATTTATTCGCCCTTTGGGCAGGATGGAACCTTGAACCAGACCCGTTATCCCAAGGCCGGTGAGGCCAACCCTTCCGTGCGCATCGGTATCATCGAGGCGCGTCCGGGCGCCAGCCCGGTCTGGGCGGACTTCGAGGACACGCCGGAGCAGTATTTCGGCACCCCGTTCTGGGGGGCTGATTCCCGCGAAATCTACATCTCGCGCGAACCGCGCCGGCAGAACACCCTGGATCTGTATGCCGTGAGCGTGACGGACGGTTCCCGCCGGCACGTCTATCACGAGGAGTATCCGACCTGGGTGGAATGGATCTCGGGAATGATCTTCACCGAAAAAGGTCTCTATATGGCGCGCAATTTCGAGACGGGCTGGGAGCAGATCTATTTCCTGGGCTACGACGGCACCCTGAAGCGCCTGACCGAAGGGCCGAACTGGGACATCAACCTGCTGAAAGTGGATGAGAAGAAGGGCGACGTGTGGTTCACGGCCAAGCGGGACAACCGCCTGCACGTGACACTGTACCGCCTGGACAAGAAGGGCCGCATCACGGCCCTGACGGATCCGGAACTGAATGCCGCCGGCGTGCGGATCGCCGAGGACGGCAAGACCTTCCGGGCCTCTCTCGCCAGCAGTGCTTCTCCGATGAAGAGCATCGAGGGACGCACGGACAAATATGAGGTCAAGGAGGTGCAGGACGAGCGGATGGCCCGGATGGGTGCGCCGGCCGGCCGGCCCGTGCCTGCCGGCGGCCCCGCACGGCCCGCCGGCCCCGCCCCGGCCCCGCAGATCATCCATATCGAGAATGACGGCTTCGACCTCTACGGCGCGATGACCCTGCCCCGGGATTTCGATCCGTCCAAGAAGTATCCCGTCATCATGCTGGTCTACGGCGGCCCCGGCACGCCCTATGTCCGCGACAGCGGGGGCGGCGGGGACCGCTGGTGCTTCGACAATGGCGTGATCCACATCGCGGTGGATCCGCGCTCTTCGGGCGAGAATGGCCGCCGCGGCATGGATCAGGCCTTCCGCCGGATGACGGTCATCGAGCTGCAGGATTACGTGGCCTGGGCGAAATGGCTCCAGGCCCTCCCGTACGTGGATGGCTCCCGGATCGGCGTGAACGGCTTCTCCTTCGGCGGCACGACCACTGCGATGCTGGTGCTCCGCTTCCCGCAGTACTTCCGCTGCGGCATCGCCGGAGGCGGTGTGTACAACTGGTACCTGTATGATTCGCATTACACCGAGCGTTTCATGGATACGCCGCAGGCCAATCCCGACGGATATGCCGAGGCCTCTGTGCTGACCTGGGTCCCGAAGGTATTCGAAGGTGACGGCCCCAAGCCGCTGCCGGGTGCGCTGTGCCTGACCCACGGCACGGGTGACGATAATGTCCACTTCCAGAATACCCTGCAACTGGTCGACGCCCTCGAACAGGCCGGCTACCAGTTCGAACTCCGCATCTATCCCGACGGCATGCACGGCTACCGCGGCAAGCAGCACGACCACGATGCTGCTGCGGAGGCGATTTTCTGGAAGAAGTGGCTGCTTGACTAGGCTTCCCGGCTGCAGACCAGCAGTACGGCGCTGCCGTCGCTGAGCCTGCAGGCGAAGATATGGGCGTCTCCTCCCGGGGAGATGCCCATTTTTTTGCGCAACGCCTCGCTGCCGACCGGCAGGTTGCGGGCGGTGATCTCTGCGCGGGGGCAGCTCTGTCTGAGGCTTTTGAAGGAGGCCGTCCCGAAGGGGAGGATCTCCCGGATGCGCCAGGCCTTGAACCACGGAGTCCGGGTCCCCGTATAGAGATGGGTCGACGGCGCGAGTTTGCGCAGGCCCCAGCGCTCGCAGCTCAGGCGGAACGCTCCGGCTTTGAGCAGGGCCGCGCAGGGCTCGAGCAGCAGCTCGCCCGGATGCAGTCCGGGGGCGTATACGGCCTCCGCCTTCCGTTCTTCATCCGGGTGGAAGCGGAGGATTTCGCAGGGGCCTTGCCGCAGCGAAGCGAGGACGATTTCCGGGTCTGCGGGGGACGCTTCTCCGGTCCCGGAGAGCAGGCAGAGCAATTCTTTGACCTCGCCGTCCAGTTCCACGATGTGAATCTGCCGCAGGGGTACCCCGAGGCGCTCTTGGAGCATGGTCAGGTCGGCCATGGGGGATAGTTTGAGCAGGACCAGCGGGGCCTTGCGGAGCATCCGGGGAAGCAGGGTGAGGATGTCGGGGGAGCAGTCTTCAAGCAGGAAGACTTTGCGGCCGGCGGCGTCGCGGCGGGCGGGGTCGGCGTAGATCAGATCGGCCTCGGGGAGCTCCGTTTCCGCCGTGACGGTTTCGCAGCGGACTTCGATGTTGCCGGCGCCGAGCCGTGCGAAATTCCGCCCGGCCGCCTCCGCCAGCGCCGCATCCCGCTCATAATACACCACCTGCTCCGCCACCTGGCTGAACGCCCACGAGTCGACGCCCAGACCTCCGGTAATATCGAGGATACGGCGTGACGCGGAACCGACGATGCTGATTTTATAGCGGGCGGTGGCGGTGGAGGAGCATTGCTCGAGGGAGAGGGCGGAAGGGATTTCCGCGCCGGCGGCCGCCCATTCGGGCAGTTTCCCGGCCACTTTCCGCGCCCGATCCCCGTCCAGACCTTGCAAAATATCCGCAAAACTCCGTTTCATCAGGACAAAAGTAACACTTTCTCCGTTTTTTTCTTATATTTGAAGGAATTGACCGTGATTTTCACAACAAACAATAGCCAATTATGAAAGAATACGAACTGAAAGCCCAGCAATGGCTTGAGGGAGATTTCGATCCGGAGACCAAAGTCAAGATCATCCAACTCCGCAACAACGATCCCGCCGGATTCGAAGACGCCTTCTACAAGAACCTCGAATTCGGTACCGGCGGCCTGCGCGGCATCATGGGCGTGGGCACCAACCGGATGAACCGCTACACGGTAGGCATGGCCACCCAAGGCCTGGCGAACTACATTCTTTCTCATTACGATGGGGACGACCCCAAGGTCTGCATCTCGTATGATTCCCGCAACAACAGCAAGGAGTTCGCCCGCATCACGGCCGACGTCCTGTCCGCCAACGGCATCCACGTCTATATCTTCGACAACATCCGCCCGACGCCCGAGATGAGCTACGCCGTCCGCCTGAAAGGCGCCGTGGCCGGCGTGATGATCACCGCCTCGCACAACCCCAAGGAATACAATGGCTACAAGGTCAGCTGGTCCGACGGCGGGCAGGTGACCTCTCCGGTGGACAAGGAGATCGTGGCCGAAGTGGCCAAGATCACGGATCCCTCGATGGTCAAGTTCGAGGCCGGCCTGCGCTGCGGCGGCATCGAGGCGATGGGTACCGACGTGGACGAATGCTATCTGCGCGACCTGCTTTCACTCAGCCTCAGCCCCGACCTCTGCCAGAAGCACGGCGACCTGAAGATCGTCTACACCCCGCTTCACGGTTGCGGCGTGCGCCTGATTCCCGAACTGCTCCGGCGCAAGGGATTCAAGAATATTATCAACGTCCCCGACCAGGATGTCTCCGACGGCGACTTCCCGACAGTCGTCTCCCCGAACCCCGAAGAGCCGGCCGCCCTCAAGATGGCCATCGACCGCGCCGATGAGACGGGAGCCGACCTGGTGATGGGCTCCGACCCCGACGCCGACCGCCTGGGCATCGCCGTGCGCGACAACGACGGCAAGATGATCCTGTTCAACGGCAATCAGACCGCCGCGATGCTGACCTACTATATCCTCAACCGCTGGAATGATCTCCACAAGCTCGGGGAGGGCAAATACGTGGTCAAGACCATCGTGACCACCGAGCTCATCACCGACATCTGCAGGAGTTTCAACGTCCCGGTGTACAATGTCCTGACCGGTTTCAAATATATCGCCGAAGTGGTCAAGCGCAACGAGGCCGAGGGCGGCGAATTCATCTGCGGCGGCGAGGAGAGCTATGGCTTCAACGTCGGCGAATTCGTCCGCGACAAGGATGCGCAGGTAAGCGCGATGATGGTCGCCGAATGTGCCGCCTGGGCCGCCGAGCAGGGCTTGTCGCTCTACCAGCTGATGCAGCGCATCTACCGCGAATACGGCTACCGGAAGGAAGGTCTCGTGTCCGTGGTCCGCAAGGGCATCGCCGGCGCCCGGGAGATCCAGCAGATGATGGTGGACCTGCGCACCAATCCGCCCGCAGAACTGGCCGGTTCTCCGGTCACCCGGGTCGTGGACTATCTCCAGCCCGAACTGACCGGCCAGCCGTCCTCCAACGTCCTGCAGTACTTTGACGAGGCGGGTGACGTCGTGTCCGTGCGTCCGTCCGGCACCGAGCCCAAGATCAAGTTCTACTTCGGCGCCAAGGGCCGGGATGCAGACGAGAAGATTGCTGCCCTGCGCAAACAGTTTTGTCAATAAACCTTTTTAAAAATAACACTATGGCATCTATCAGCGATCTCATCATGCAGCAGGTGAAATCTGTTGCAGGCGGTGTCCAGATTCCTTCGGACATTCAGAATCAGGTCCTCGGCGGCCTGTCTTCCTCCATCCTCGGCTCCCTCACCCAGACTGCCACCAAGCCGGGCGGCGTGGATCTCATCAAGAATCTGCTCACCGGCAAGACCCAGGCTGCGGCCAGCCCGGTCACGGCCCTTGCCGGCAATATTTTCAACAACGACGTCTTGAAAAAACTCGGCATCGGCACAGCCCTCGGTTCCGTTCTGACCGGCCTCATCCCGAAGGTGATGGGCGGCCTGTCCAACATTATCCGGGACCGCGACGGCGACGGGGATGTCGACCTCAACGACATCATCCTGACCCTCACCGGCGGCGGACAGCGTCAGCAGAGCGCCGGCGCCGGCATCCTGGGCGCAGCCACCGCTATCCTGGGCGGCCTGTTCAAGAAATAGGGATTATCGCGAAGCGAAATCTTTGCACCAGTGCGCGAGCGGACAGCTCGCGCATTTTGGTTTCTGGGCGGTGCAGGTGTAGCGGCCGTGCAGGATCAGCCAGTGGTGGGCGATGGGCCGGAGTTCCTCCGGGATGTGCTTCTCCAGATCGAGTTCGACGGCGCGGGGTGTCGTCCCGCGGGAAAGGCCCAGCCGCCGGGAGACGCGGAAGACGTGTGTGTCCACGGCGATGACGGGCTCCCGCCAGGTGATGGACGCGACGACGTTGGCCGTCTTGCGGCCCACGCCCGGCAGGCTCATCAGGGCATCGATGTCCGAGGGGACCTGCCCGCCGAACTCCGAGACGATTTTCCCGGCCGCCCCGATCAGGTGGCGGGCTTTGCTGTTGGGGTAGGAGATGGACCGGATCAGGGCCAGGACATCTTCGAAGGACGCCTGGGCAAGATCCTGCGGGGCGGGGTAGGCCGCGAAAAGGGCGGGAGTGGTGAGATTGACCCGTTTGTCGGTGCACTGGGCGGAGAGCATCGTCGCCACGAGCAGCTGCCAGGGGGAGTCGAAATGCAGTTCGGACTCCGCCACGGGGACGTTGTCCCGGAAATAACCCAGGATCCCCTCGTATCGCTGCTTCAGGGTCATGGCGTGATTTCGCGGCAGGTCTCGTCGCGGGTCTCGAAGATGCGGCCCGGATAGCGGGTGCAGATGCTGCGATTGTGCGTGACCATCACGATGGCCGTACCCTTCTCCCGGTTGATCTGCTGCAGCAGCTGGAGGATTCCCTCGGCCGTCTCTTCGTCGAGGTTGCCGGTGGGCTCGTCGGCGAGGATCACCTCGGGACTGTTGAGGATGGCGCGCGCGATGGCGATGCGCTGCTGCTCCCCGCCGGAGAGCTGGTGGGGCATCTTGTGGGCCTTGGTGTGCATCCCCACGGCGTCCAGCACCTCGTTGATGCGGTTCGCGATGGCGCTCTGGTCCTTCCAGCCCGTGGCCTTGAGCACGAAGGAGAGATTGTCCTCCACATTGCGGTCCATCAGCAGCTGGAAGTCCTGGAACACCACGCCGATCCGCCGCCGCAGCATCGGCACATCTTTTGCGCGCAATGCTTTCAGATCATAGCCGCAGACCTGCCCGGAGCCTTTTCCCAGCGGATTTTCGGCCGTGATCGTGCGGAAAATGGAGGTCTTGCCGCTGCCGACTTTGCCGACGATATAGACTACCTGGCCGGGGAAAACCTGCAGATCGAGGCTATAGACGACAATGCTTTCGCCGTTCAGGATGTCGGCGCCGGAGAAGGAGATGAGCGGGGTGCTGTTTTCTTCCATATTCGGGTGAAAATTTATTGGATGCACACTGCAAATATAGCGCAAAAATGAGTAAATTTGTCAAATTGGAAACAGAATAATTATGAGCGTAAGAACACTGGTGACCGCCCTGCTTTCGGTCACGATCTTTGCAACGGGCCTGATGGCGCAGCCGGCCGGACGCTCCCGCTCCTTCCGGGAGGCGCTCCGCCTCTACGACAGCGGGATGTACGACCAGGCACGGGACCTCTTCTCGGAAATGTCGGGAGATCCGTTGTGCGACGGTTATGCGGTGCTGTGCGCCCTCAAGCTACGTTCGGCAGATTATCCCGAACAACTCTCGGCGTACCGCCTGAAATATCCGTCCTCCAGCCTGAGCAGCGCCCTGCATTTCGAGAACGGCCGCATCCAGTTCGATGACGGGAAGTACCAGCAGGCGGCCACGGAATTCTCCTTCGTCTCCTCGGATAATCTCTCGGAGAAGGACCTGGCCGAATATGTCTTCAAGTGCGGCTATTCCGCCTTTGCGCTGGGCCGCTATGCGGAAGCATCGCAGTTCTTCACCCTGCAGGAGTCCCTCCCGCAGTCGGAGTTCACCGCCCCCGCCCGCTACTTTACGGGGGTGATGCTCTACGAGAACAAGCAGTTCGCCGAGGCGGAGGCCAATTTCTGGAAGGCATCGGCCGATCCCCGTTTCCAGGAACTGACCGATTTCTATATCGTGGATTGCGAGTTCAACCAGAAGAACTACGATTTTGTCATCCGGGAGGGCGTGCGGATCTACGACGGAGTCCCCGCCGAACGCCGGGACCGCCTGGCCCGCATCATTTCCGAGTCCTATCTGGTCAAGGGGGACAAGGAAAAGGCCCGCGAGTACTATGAGGACCTCTCCCGCGAAGAGATGAACCGCAAGGATTATTTCTACGCCGCATCGGTGCTCTATTCGGTGGATGATTACGCCGGGGCCATCGAGAACTTCAACAAGATGACCGACCGCTCCGACTCCCTGGGGCAGGTGGCCAATTATCACCTGGCCAACGCCTACCTCCGGACCCACGACCAGGTCTCCGCGATGGGGGCCTTCTACGACGCCTCGCGGGTGGACTTCGATCCGGCCCTCACCGAGGATGCCGC
>JAEEVG010000058.1 GCA_016290835.1 Bacteroidales bacterium
ACTCCGTTCGTCCCCCAAACCCCCTCGGTCGCTCCGCTCCGAAACCCTACGCGCCCGGATGGGCAGACCGGCCTCCCGTGGCCTGCAGCGCGATCAGGAGGGCGGCGATCAGCGGGGCCCGACGAGGGCAGCGGTGCTGCGCAGCAGCAGGACGGCGTCTGTCTGACGACTGTTGGACGGCTCCGGAGGAGACGGTCAAAAAGGAGGAGTCAGCCGTCCAGCAACCGAGGCGGAAAGCCCCGCCGCCGGCTCGACGTCAGCGCGCAGGCCCGGGAGGCACGGTCGTCCCGCCAGGAGCTGATGCCGGAACGGAGCCGTATCCCGCCGCCGGCCCGACGTCAGCGCGCAGGCCCGGGAGGCACGGTCATCCCGCCAGGAGCTGATGCCGGAACGGAGCCGTATCCAGCAGGGGAGGGTCAGAGTTGGTCTTTGATGTTGTAGCGGTTGCGCTCGGTGGCGTTGCGGGCGATCATTTCGCCGAGGAAACCGGCAAGGAAGAGAATGACACCCAGCACGATGGCGACCAACGCCAGGTAGAACAGCGGCTGATCCGTGACGGCGCGGAACTTCACCCCCTGCGCCTGGTGGATCAACTTGGCGGCAATGATCCAGACGGTCATCACGAAACCCACCAAGAACATCGCCAGCCCGCTATAGCCGAAGAAATGCATCGGATCGCCCCCGAACCGCGTCAGGAACCAGAGCGTCTGCAGATCCAGGAAGCCATTGACGAAACGCTCCAATCCGAACTTGCTCTTGCCATATTTGCGCTTCTGGTGATGCACCGGCTTCTCCGCGATGCGCGTATAACCCGCATTTTTCGCGAGATAGGGAATATAGCGGTGCATCTCGCCGTAGACCTCGATATTCTTGACCACCTCCTTGCGGTAGGCCTTCAGCCCGCAATTCATATCGTGCAGCTTGATGCCGGTAATGCGCCGGGCCGTGGCGTTATAGAGCTTGGACGGAAGATTCTTGGTCAGGGCATTGTCCTGGCGGTTCTGCTTCCAGCCCGAAACGAGATCATTGCCCTCCTCGACGATCATCCGGTACATCTCTGGAATTTCGTCGGGCGAATCCTGCAGATCGGCATCCATCGTGAACACCACCTCGCCCTGCGCCCGCTTGAACCCGCAATACAACGCGGCAGACTTGCCGTAGTTGCGCCGGAAACAAATCCCGTGGACATGCGGATCCGCCTGGGTGAGCTCCCGGACTGTGTCCCAGGTGCCGTCGGTGCTCCCGTCGTCGATGATGATCACTTCATAGCTGTAGGCGTGCTCCTGCATCACGCGGGCAATCCAGGCGGTGAGTTCCGGCAGGGATTCGCGTTCGTTGTAGGCAGGAACGATGACGGAAATATCCATGGCTTATTGCTGGTCGGTAAAAGGATTCTTCGGAGGGATATTGCGCGAAAGGATGGCGGAGAGGATGGTGCCGAAGAGCCAGCAGTAGATCAGGGTCACGAAAAAGGAGATCGTGGGCATCTTCGGAAGCATCGCTTCCATCTGGTCTTTCGAATTGGCGTCGAGCATGGGGAAGTCTTCCATCATGCTCATCGCGTCCTGGAAAAGGTCCGGCGCCAGGTAGGTGGTGTAGGCCAGGTAGAAACCAGCGTACAGCAGCGCGGAGAGCAGGGCGGTCCGGGTCCCGAAACGGAACACGCGGGCATTGTCCGCCGCTGGATCCGCCTGCGCATAGCGGAGCATAAAGAAGCGCATCAGGAAGATGCAGCCGCTGAACTTGGCGAGCCAGAGGACGATGTTGAGCAGCGAAAGCAACATGGAACCTCCGTCCCCTTCCGCGAGTTTGCCGATCAGCATCGACAGCACCAGATAGAGGATCGAAACGCCTCCGAGGGCCAGGCCGGCCACCCCGGCGTGCTCCCAAATGATATTCTTTTGTTCAGCCATAACAAGGACAAATATAAGAAATTATTCTTTCTTTTCTGCCGGGACGGCGCTCTTAACCCTGTCGGGCGGAAAAAACGTCCTCGCTCTGCACAAAAGAACAGCAGTTGATACTATCTTTTACGGTTTTTCGCTATCTTGGCAACTCAATTAAATATTAACAGTTTCTAAATAGGGACAGACAAATGAAAAGACTTTTTTCTATTCTCGTGGCGGCAATGGCCGCCTTTGCGTTGAGTGCACAGCCCGTGAGTGAAATCGACGTACTGGTCGGCCAGACGATGAAGTTCTATCCTGCCGGGACGCACCTGACCGGATTCTCCGTCGAAGACGGGGCGGAATATGTCCAGGTCTCGCAGGCCGGCACCCAGCTCACGCTGAAGGGCCTGAAAGCCGGCGACGCGACGCTTCGCCTCTCGCTGCGCGCCGGGAAGGAATCCCGGCTGCTGGTCCACGTGAAGTCGGTTTCCTTCGTCAAACCGGCCTCCAAGACGGAAGAACCCAAAGAAACCAAGACACCTGAGTGGACCGGTACCTATGCGCTTCGCCTGCCGGCGTTCAACTACAGCATCATCTACCATTCGTTCAACGCGGACGGCCACGAGCGGATGCGGGAGAGCTATTCCAACATCGAACAGGTGTATGCGGAAGGGGAGTGCTTCGAATCCGAAGACGGTTATGCCGGGATGGAAGACATCATCAACGTGTTTGACTTCGACAAGGAACTGGGCTACAACGGTGGCCTGATGCCGGACGGACACTACCGGATGTACTATGGCGACGGCAACGCGATTACGCCGGAGAACATCCGGGACGGCCAGGATTGGTTTGAGATGTATGCCCCTTCGTCTCTGGCGGATGCGCTCTACGGTATCGACCCGGCCGCTTTCGGACGGGATAACAACGGCGACGACGATCTGGAGAACGGAACCATCATGCAGCGCATCCGGATGGCCGGGGTGAGCCAGTCCCAGCTGAAGCGTTTCTACCGCGGCATGGAAACCATCTGCGGCCGGAAGTGCTGGGTGTTCGACTTCCGCGGCAAGAACTTCTACGGCTACGGCGGCTACTGCGTTTGGGTGGATCCTGAGACGGGCCTCGTCCTGCGCCATGAGAGCGAGGAGGGCGGCGGCTTCATCGTCACGCGCTTCGACCTCGACTACAACGAATGGGACATCCTGATCCGTCCGGAATTGTTCGACTAGGAAGCCGGGAAGGGCTTCGAAGGGATTGCGGTTAATGGCAAATTTTCTTATCTTTGCAGGCTGATTAAATAAATACGAAATGTTGACGATTGCATTCACTGATGGCACCATCCGTCCCTGGGACGATGACGAGGCGAAACACATTTTCTGGCATTCCTCCGCGCACCTGATGGCGGAAGCCCTCGAGGCGCTCTATCCGGGCGTCAAGTTCGGCGTGGGACCTGCCGTGGAGACCGGTTTCTACTACGATGTCGACCTGGGCGGACGGCAGATCTCCGAGTCCGACCTCAAGGCCGTGGAGAACAAGATGATCGAGCTGGCCCGCTCCAAGGAGACCTTCGAGCGCAAGGAAGTGTCCAAAGCGGATGCAATGGCCTATTTCTCCGAGAAGGGCGATCCGTACAAGTGCGAGCTGATCGGCGACCTGGAGGACGGCACCATCTCGTTCTATACCAACGGAGCCTTCACCGACCTCTGCCGCGGCCCGCACATCAAGCACGTCGACGACATCAAAGCCGTGAAACTCACCGCCATTGCCGGCGCCTACTGGAAGGGCGACCAGAACCGCGAGCAGCTGACCCGCATCTACGGCGTGACCTTCCCCAAGAAGAGCATGCTCGACGAGTACCTCAAGATGGTCGAGGAAGCCAAGAAGCGCGACCACCGCAAGCTCGGCAAGGAGATGGAGCTCTTCACCTTCTCCGGCCGCGTCGGCCTCGGCCTGCCGCTGTGGCTGCCCCGCGGCGCCGTGATGCGCAACATCCTGGAGAACTTCCTCCGCGTCAAACAGGCCGAGCTGGGCTACCTGCCGGTCGTCACCCCGCACATCGGAAGCAAGGACCTTTATGTCACCTCCGGGCACTATGCCAAATACGGCAAGGACTCCTTCCAGCCGATCCGCACCCCGCAGGAAGGCGAGGAATATATGCTCAAGCCGATGAACTGCCCGCACCACTGCGAGATTTTCCGCAGCAGCCCGCGTTCCTATCGCGACCTTCCGCTGCGCTTCGCCGAATTCGGCACGGTCTATCGCTATGAGCAGAGCGGCGAGCTCCACGGTCTGACGCGCGTGCGCGGTTTCACCCAGGACGACGCCCACCTCTTTTGCCGCCCGGACCAGCTCCGGGAGGAGTTCGAGAAGGTGATCGACCTCATCCTGTACGTCTTCAAGACCCTGAAGATGACGGACTACATGGCCCAGATCTCCCTGCGCGATCCGTCCAACAAGGAGAAATACATCGGCTCCGACGAGAATTGGGAGAAGGCCGAGAAGGCCATCATCGACGCCGCCGCCGAGAAGGGTCTCAAGACCGTGGTCGAACTCGGCGAGGCCGCCTTCTACGGCCCCAAGCTCGACTTCATGGTCAAGGATGCCATCGGCCGCCGCTGGCAGCTCGGCACCATCCAGGTGGACTACAACCTGCCGGAGCGTTTCGAGCTGGAGTTCACCGACGCCGACGGCAGCAAGAAGCGCCCGGTGATGATCCACCGCGCTCCCTTCGGTTCGCTGGAACGCTTTACGGCCGTCGTGCTCGAGCACACCGCCGGACACCTCCCGCTCTGGCTCTCGCCGGATCAGGTTAAGGTGCTGCCAATCAGCGAAAAATATGAAGAATATGCTGAAAAAATTTGCGAATTGCTGAAAAATTCCGAAATTCGCGCTTCCATAGATGCTCGCAACGAGACGCTCGGCAAGCGCATCCGGGAAATTTCCCTTCTCAGGGTGCCTGTGATTGCGATTGTCGGCGAGAAAGAAGCCACGGAAGGTACTGTCTCTGTCCGCAGGGAAGGTGTCGACCAGGGCTCCATGTCTGCAGAGCAGTTTGTGGGTTATTTAAAAGCAGCAGTTGCTGAAGAACTTAAAAATTAGGAGGATTTAACCATCGCTGGACCTTACAGACCGAAGCCCTCGGGCTACAAGCCGGGCGGGCGCAAACCCGATCCTCGTCAGCCGCAGAAGCGCGACGAGAATGAGTTGAACATCAACGAGCAGATTACCGCGCAGCAGGTGCGGCTGGTCGGAGACAACATCCCTGAGCAGGGGGTGTATCCGATTGCCAAGGCCCTGCGGATGGCGGAAGAGCTCGAGCTTGACCTGGTCGAGATCAGTGCCAAGGCCGATCCGCCGGTATGCCGGATTCTCGACTATCAGAAGTTCCTGTATCAGCGCAAGAAGAAGGCCAAGGAGATGAAAGCCAACGCCGCGAAGGTCGTGATCAAGGAAATCCGCTTCGGACCCAATACCGACGAGCACGATTTCCAGTTCAAGCTCAAGCACGCGCAGGAGTTCCTCCAGGAAGGCTCCAAGGTCAAGGCCACGATCTTCTTCCGCGGACGTTCGATCATGTTCAAGGACCAGGGAGAGAAGCAGCTGCTCCGCTTCGCCGTCGAGCTCGAAGAGTTCGGACGCGCCGAGAATATGCCGGTGCTGGAAGGCAAGCGAATGACGATGATGATTGCCCCTATCAAGAAAAAGTAGGGAATCATATATTATTAACAATTAATTATTTAAAAACAATGGCAAAGCTTAAGACCAACTCCGGTGCCAAAAAGCGTTTCACGCTTACCGGATCGGGAAAAATCAAGAGGAAGCATGCTTACCACAGCCACATCCTCACCAAGAAAACCAAGAAGCGCAAGCGCAATCTTGATCACTTCGCCCTCCTCGAGAAGGCTGACTACGTGCGTGTAAAAGAAATGTTGGTTCTCTAAAAGTATTGAATTATGCCTAGATCAGTCAATTCAGTCGCCTCCAGGGCGCGCCGCAAGAAGATTCTCAAGAGAACCCGCGGTAACTTCCTCTCCAGGAAGAACGTTTGGACCGTAGCCAAGAACACCTACGAGAAAGGTTTGACCTATGCTTACCGTGACCGCAAGGCCAAGAAGCGCAACTTCCGCGCTCTCTGGATCCAGCGTATCAACGCTGCCGCCCGCCAGTACGGTTTGTCCTACTCCCAGTTCATGGGTAAGCTGAACGCCCAGAATATCGGTCTGAACCGCAAGGTTCTCGCCGACCTCGCGATGAACAATCCGCAGGCGTTCGAAGCGATCATCAATTCTGTAAAATAGTGTAAATGAGCCTGAAGGAATTCACCCAAAACAAGTGGACAAAGTTCTGTTTCTGGGCTTTGCTCTACGTGGCGTGGGTGATCTGGCTCGGGAATTTCTGGTGGCTTTTCGGCCTGGTGGTGATCTTCGATATCTTCATCACCCGCAAGGTCCGCTGGAACTTCTGGAAGAAGCGCTACAAGGAAGGGGAGAAGCACAGCGCGCTCAATGACTGGCTCGACGCCATCATCTTCGCGGTGATCGTGGTCACCTTCATCAACACCTTCTTCTTCCAGGCCTTCAAGATTCCTTCATCCTCGATGGAGAGAAGCCTCTACACCGGAGACCACCTCTTCGTGAGCAAATTGACATACGGTCCTCGGATCCCCCAGACGCCCCTGACCATCCCTTTCACGCACAATGTGATCTTCGGACGCGAGTCGTATTCGACCCTGATCCAGAATGATTACCGCCGCCTGAAAGGATTCCGGGAAGTCAGACGCGGAGATTGCGTGGTGTTCGGATTCCCCAACGGAGACACCGTCCTGCGCAAATATCCCGTCGAAGACTACCACATGCTGGTGCGCAGTCTCGGCCAGCCGGCCGTGGACAAGCTGGGAGAGAAGATTGTCCGCCCGATGGACAAAAAAGACCATTACGTGAAGCGTTGCGTCGCGGTCCCCGGGGACAGCCTCGAGGTCAGGGACGGACTGGTGTGGGTCAACGGTGAGCAGCAGACGGTGTATCCGGGCGTGCAACTCTCCTACAGCGTCCGCACCAACGGCCAGAAGATCAACGCCAAGACGCTGGAGAAGCTCGGCCTGGAGCCCGCAGAGGCCTGGTTCGATCCTTCCCTTCCGGGTTATCCCTCGGTCTGCCTGACCGCGAAGATGCTGGAAGAGATGAAGACGCTCCCCAACGTTGAAAGCGTGACCGCCAACCTCGACACCGACCCCGCGGCCTGCGCGCTGGAGATCTTCCCCTTCACGCAGGATTCCGGCTGGACCCGTGATTATTTCGGGCCGCTGTGGATCCCCCGCAAGGGGGCGACCGTCACCCTCACGCAGGACAATGTCGCGCTCTACGAGCGGCTCATCTCCGCCTACGAAGGCGGTGACGTGCAGCAGGCGCTCCGCGAAGGCTTATACACGTTTAAACAGGATTATTACTTTATGATGGGAGACAACAGGCACAATTCCCTCGACTCCAGATACTGGGGGTTTGTTCCTGAAGATCACATAGTCGGGAAACCGGCGGTGATCTGGCTCTCAACCGACAGCGGGAAACGGTTCCCGAAGAACATCAGGTGGCGCAGATTCCTGAAGTTTCTCTAGGTTTCAATTTGGAAATCAGAAAATTAAAAGCGATATTTGCACCCCCGTTTAGCAAGAAAAAGAAATAAAAAGATACAACCATGGCAAAAGTTTGTCAAATTACCGGAAGGAAGAGAATGAAAGGCAACAACGTTGCCCATTCCAAGCTGCGCACCAAGCGCGACTTCTCCCTCAATCTCAAGAACAAGCGTTTCTGGAGCGAGGAGGAGCAGAGGTATGTGACCCTCAAGGTTTCTTGCAAGGGTATGCGGATCATCGAGAAGAACGGCCTGGAGGCCACCCTTCGCGATGCCAAGAAGAAAGGATTGATTAACCTTGTTTAATTTTTAGAACTATGGCAAAGAAAGCAAAAGGAAACAGGGTGCAGGTCATCCTCGAGTGCACGGAGCAGAAAGCCAGCGGCGTGCCCGGCATGTCCCGTTACATTACGACCAAGAACAAGAAGAACACCCCGGAGCGCCTTGAGCGCCGGAAGTACAATCCGTATCTGGGCAAGGTCACCGTCCATCGTGAAATCAAATAATTTATAGGAGATTAGATTATGGCAAAGAAAGCCGTTGCAACCTTCGCAGCCAAGGCCGGTGCCAAGAGCATGGTCAAGTGCATCCGCATGGAGAAGTCCCCGAAGACCGGTGCTTACGTTTTCACGGAGCAGTTCGTCGAGGCCGATAAGGCCAAGGATTATTTCACCAGCAAGAAATAATTTCTCCTGTCCGAATAGAGAGGGGGTCCCGCAGCCGCAGGACCCCCTCTTTATTTATCGATTATTTTGTATCTTTGCAAATTATGGCATTGAGTTTCTTTCAGCGGATTTCGCGGGCCGTGATCGGCAAGTCGAGGGTGGATGACGACACGCTCGACGCCATCGAAGAGGCCCTGGTGGAATCGGATATGGGGGTCGAGACGACCCTGAAGATCATCGACAGCCTCGAAGAGCGGGTCGAGCGGGACAAGTATATGTCTTTCGACGAGCTGGTGGGGCTGCTCCGTGAGGAGATCGCAAAGTTGGTGGATGCCGGAGCGGAGCCTTTCGACTTCAGCAAGAAACCCTATATCATCCTGGTGGTGGGCGTCAACGGCGTGGGCAAGACTACGACGATCGGCAAAATGGCCGCGATGCTGACCCGCCAGGGCAAGAAGGTGCTGCTCGGCGCCGCCGATACCTTCCGCGCCGCGGCCGTGGACCAGCTGAGCATCTGGGCCGAGCGCGCCGGCGTGGACATCGTCAAGCAGGCAATGGGGTCCGATCCCGCCTCCGTGGCTTTCGACACCGCCAAGGCGGCGGTGGCGCGCGGGGCCGACGTGGCCATCATCGACACCGCCGGACGGCTCCACAACCGCGTGGACCTGATGAACGAGCTTACCAAGATCCGCAACGTCATCCGCAAGGTCGTCCCCGACGGCCCGCACGATGTGATGCTGATCCTGGACGCTTCCACGGGCCAGAACGCCTTCGCCCAGGCCAAGGAGTTCGCGCGGGCGACCGACATCAGTTCGCTGACCGTCACCAAACTCGACGGCACGGCCAAGGGCGGCGTGGTCGTGGGCGTGTCCGACCAGTTCCACATCCCGGTGAAGTTCATCGGCGTGGGCGAGGGGATCGACGACCTGCGGGTTTTCAATAAGCAGGAATTCGTGGAGGCGCTGTTCTCCCCGGAAGATTTGAAATAAAACATTAACGATATGAAGCTTAGTTACAATTGGCTCAAAGATTATTTGAAGTGTGATCTCACGCCGCAGCAGGTGGCGGATGCGATGACCGCGATCGGGATCGAGGTCGACGGAGTGGAAGAGCAGGAGCAGATCCCCGGCGGACTCGCGGGGGTCGTGGTGGCCCGCGTGCTGACTTGCGAGCCCCATCCGGATTCGGACCATCTCCACGTGACGACGGTGGACGCCGGCAGCGGCGAGCCGCTGACCGTGGTGTGCGGTGCGCCCAACGTGGCCGCCGGCCAGAAAGTCCTGTTCGCCCAGATCGGCACGGTCCTGCCCGGGGATTTCAAGATCAAGAAATCCAAGATCCGCGGCGTGGAGTCGATGGGTATGATCTGCGCCGAGGATGAACTGGGCATCGGCGACAGCCACGAGGGCATCATGGTCCTTCCCGAAGATGCCGTGGTGGGCACCCCCGCCAAGGAATACCTCCACCTCGGCTCCGAGGCGGTGATCGAATACGAGATCACCGCCAACCGCATCGACGCGGCCTCCCATTGGGGGGTGGCCCGCGACCTGTATGCCTGGCTGCGGCTCAACGGCCAGCCCTGCGAACTCGTCCGCCCGGATGTGGATGAATTCCGTGAGGGCGAAGGCGAGGGCATCTCCGTCGAGGTCCTCGACAGCGACGGGGCTCCCCGCTACACCGGCATCACCGTCCGCGGGGTCAAGGTAGGACCCTCCCCGGAGTGGCTCCAGAAACGCCTGATGGGCATCGGCCTGCGTCCGATCAACAATATCGTGGACATTTCCAACTTCGTCCTTTTCGAACTGGGCCAGCCGCTCCATACCTTCGACGCCGCCAAGATCGGCGGCCACGTGGTGGTGCGCCGTGCCGCCGAAGGCGAACTGATCCGCACCCTGGACGGCGTTGAGCGCAAGCTCAGCAGCCTGGATATGGTGATCGCGGACGAGCGGGTGCCGATGTGCATTGCCGGCGTGTTCGGCGGCGAGGACAGCGGCGTGACCGACGGGACCACGGACGTGTTCGTGGAGAGCGCCTATTTCGATCCGGCTTCGATCCGCCGGACCTCCAAGCGGACGGGCCTCCAGACCGACGCCTCTTTCCGCTACGAGCGCGGCGCCGATCCCGAGATCCCCATCTACGCCCTCAAACGTGCCGTGAACCTCATCCTCGCCTGCGCGGGCGGACGGGTCGAAGGCAAGATCCGCGAGTGCTGCCCCAAGCCCTTCGAGCGCAAGCAGATCGAGCTGGACTATGCCCGCATCGAGGCCTTCGCCGGCCACCCGATCGGTTTCGCCACGATCGAGAGCATCCTGGAGTCCCTGGGATATGTTTTCCTCGAGAAGCATCCGGGCGGCTCCCGCGTGGCGGCCCCTTCCTATATGGTGGACGTGTACCGGGAGTGCGATGTGGTGGAGGAGATCCTCCGCATCTACGGCTACAACAACATCCCGCTGCCGCAGCACATGAAGATGTCGGTGGGTGCAACGCCCAAGCCGGATCCGGAGGCCGTGCGCAACGCCGTCTCCAACTGGCTCGCCGCCAATGGTTTTGTGGAGATCATGAACAATTCCCTGACCAAGGGTGAGTATTATGCGGGCCTGAAGACCTTCCCCGCCGAGCGCTGCGCGACCATCGTCAACCCGCTCAGCCAGGACCTCAATGTGATGCGCCAGACCCTGATCCTGGGCGGCCTGGAGGTCATCGCCTACAATCTCAACCGCCAGATCTCCTCGATGCGCACCTTCGAGTACGGCAGCGTCTACAGCCGCCTGCCGGAGAAGTCCGCCGAGACGCTCGACGGTTATGAGGAGCACACCTGCTTCACCCTGATGCTCACGGGCACCCCGGAGAAGTCCTGGCGTGCGGAGCCGGCCAAGAGCAACTATTTCCAACTCAAGGGCTATGTCGAGTTGCTCCTGCGCCGCTACGGCGCCGATCTCCAGCAGATGTGGACCGATGCGGCCCCTGCAGACCTCTTCTCCGAAGGTATGGTTTACCGCCTGCCGGGCAAGGGCCGGACCCTCGTCACCTTGGGTACGGTCAATCCCGCCCTTGCCCGCAAGTTCGGCATCAAGCAGCCGGTCTTCGCGGCCGAGATCGAGTGGCCCGCCCTCTTCGAACTGGTCCGCCGCGACAAGGTCAGTTTCAGCGAGCTGCCGAAGTTCCCTTCGGTCCGCCGCGACCTGGCCCTGCTGCTCGATGAGCAGGTGAGCTATGCCGAGCTGCGCGCCGCCGCCTTCAAGCAGGCCAAGAAACTCTTGCGGCAGGTCGGCCTGTTCGACGTGTACCGCGGCGACAAGATTCCTGCCGGCAAGAAGCAGTACGCCCTGAGTTTCCTCATCCAGGACCAGGAGCGGACCCTTACCGACCAGGACACCGAGCGCGTGATGGAGCGGCTCCTGACTACTTTCCAGAAGGATTTCGGGGCACAGCTCAGATAGATCGCCATGCGTCACGCTCCGGCTCATCTCCTCGTGCTGCTCGTCGCAGCGGTCTGCCTGACCGCCTGCGGACGCGGCCGGGTAATCCCGGAGCATAAGATGACGCAGATTTTTATGGAGATGTTCCTGGCCGACACCTGGCTGCGGGACAATCCGGAGGCGCGCAAGGTCGCGGACACCACCTTGTTCTTCGACCCGATTTTCCGGCGCCACGGCTATACCTTCAAGGATTACGACCTGAGCATCCACTACTACCTGGACCGTCCCGACCGCTTCGGCAAGATCCTCACGGCGACTTCGGCGGGCCTGGAGGCCGAGTTCGAGCGCCTGCAGGAGATCATCGATGCGGAGCGGATCCACCAGGAGGCGCTGGATCGCTACCGGCGGCTGTACCGCCCGCACGATTTCTCCAAGGATTCGCTGCGCTGGGCGGAGCCCCGTATCCTGTGGCCTGTCACAGACAGCGTCGCCGCCTCCGCAACAAGAAAGAAACATTTATTCAACTAATAACCTATGGATTATCTGCTGAAATATGGCTACACTCCCGTGGAAGGGGAGGTAGCATCCCGCATCCAGGCGATTGTCTCGAATCTGGACGGCCTGGCCACCCCCGAAGTACTCAAACGCTGCTTCTCGCTGATGGACCTGACCACCCTCAAGACCAATGACACGGCCGCGTCCGTGGCGAAACTGGTGGACAAGACCAACCGTCTGGTCACCGAATACCCGACCTATCCGCTGCCCGCGTCGATCTGTGTCTATCCCAATTTCGCTTCCGTGGTGCGCGAGCGCCGCTGCTCGCCCGAACTGCACGTGACCACGGTGGCAAGCTGTTTCCCCTCGGCCCAGAGTTTCCTGGAGGTCAAGGTTCAGGAATGCGTCCTGGCCGTCCGGAACGGTGCTGATGAGGTGGATATCGTGCTGGCACTCAATGCCTTCCTTGCCGAAGACTACGAAGCGGCATTCCATGAGATCGAGGAAATGAAGCAGGCCATCGACGCCGAGGCCGCCCGGCAGGGCCGTCGGGTCGTGCTCAAGGTCATCCTGGAGACCGGCCTGCTCGTGACGGCGGAGCGGATTGCCCGCGCCTCGTTCCTGGCGATGGAAGCCGGGGCCGATTTCATCAAGACCTCGACCGGCAAGGTGGAGGTCAACGCCACCCCGGCGGCTGCCTATGTGATGTGCTCCTGCATCAAGGCTTTCTACGAGCGCACCGGCCGCCGTGTCGGTTTCAAGGCCGCGGGCGGCATCTCCAATGCCAAGGACGCCTTGCTGTATTATTACATCGGGGTCTCCGTCCTGGGCAAGGAGTGGATCGAGAAGGATCATTTCCGCTTCGGCGTGAGCCGTCTGGGCAACAGCCTGATGAGTGCAATTGAGCAAAAAACAGTCAATTTCTTCTGATTTTTACCTGTTTTTTATTTTTTAATATCCCACTTTTTCGGCCCTGTACGCATGCGTACGGGGTTTTTTCAAAAGTAAACGTTTAATCGTGCCATAAAACGGATAGCCTTGTCGAACTTTGCCGATGACAAACTAGACGAGACGATGAAAAAATTAATTGGCTTATTGGCACCGGTCCTGCTCGCCGCCTGTTCCGCCCAGGACCTTTCCCTCGGGGAGGGCCATCTGGATGCGGAAGGCAGGTGGGTGGAGCACGAGATGATCGTGCTGGGCAAGCAGCTCGAGGATCCGTATTCCGTGGAAAATATGACCAAGGCTCTCTCGGAGCTGTATCCTACCAAGGCCGGGCGTATCGTGCTGCCTCCCACAGACTATTATGTCCGCTTCCTGCCGGAGGAAGAGTCGCAGTATGAGCGGCTGGTCCGGGACGGTTTGCAGTTGATGGACCATCCGATGGATTACGAGATTCTCCGTGAGGGGGACTACTACCACGATCCCGCGCTCGCGGAGGGGCGGATCACCTGGCAGTACGCCGTGGTCCCGACGGATTATACTTTCCCTTCCGGGATACGTTATGAGATCCTGGAGGAATGCTATATTCCGCCCGAGGACGGCCGGACCAAGGCGGATGGCGTGGACTGGACGGCCGTGGAGCAGGCGGCGTTCCGCCTGAGCGGCAATGAAGCGCTGCTGGAGCAGCCTTCGGCCCGGACCCGGGCGGATGTCTCCGGCACGCCGAAGGGCCGGATCACGATCGTGGACGATACGCGCGGGTCCGGACCGGAAGGCGTGCGGGGCGTCCGGGTCAGTTGCAACTCGTTCGTCAAGACCGCCTCTGCCTATACGGACGAGGAGGGCAACTATGAGATGAGCCGCAGTTTCACCTCGCGTCCGCGATACCGCCTGGTTTTCAAGAACAAACGGGGCTTCGGCATCGGGCTCAATCTCTTGCTGACGCCAGCTTCCGTCTCGACGCTCGGCCGCCAGGACCCGACGGGGATGGATTTCGAGGTCACCCGGGAATCGGAGCGGAAACTCTTCCTACGCTGCGTGGTCAACAATGCCGGCTATGATTACTACAAGTATTGCGAGTCCTGCACGCCCGCGATCAAGACCCCTCCCGCCAACCTGCGCATCTGGATTTTCCAGCGGCTGGCCACTTCCAGTACGATTATGCTTCAGCAGGGCGTGCTGGTGGACGGGAGCAAGCTGGCGGATTACCTCGGGGAATTCATTTCCCTGGTGAAGGTCTTCCTGCCCGACATCACCCTCGGACTCAAAGGGACGGAGGGCTATGGCGATGTCTATGCGGAGGCCGTCCACGAGTTTGCGCACGCCAGCCATTTCATGCTGGCGGGCCGGGATTACTGGAAGGCCTATGCCCGCTATGTGCTCACTTCCTTCGTGACTTCCGGTTTCGTGACCTACGGGGTGGGGACGGGAGAGGGGAGCGGCTATTGCGAGGTGGGGGAGTCCTGGGCCTATTTCCTCCAGACCGTCCTTTACCGCGAGCGCTACCAGGTCGCGGGGGCTTTCGGCCTGTCCTACTGGTTCCATCCCCAGATCCTGCTGTCGCTGGAGGAGCACGGGCTGGGTGCGCCCCAGATATTCCAGGTACTGTCTTCGGATGCCACGGACCGCTCGATGCTGCAGAAGAAGCTGACCAGTTATTATCCCGAATACAAGAGCGTGATCAATCAGGCTTTTGCACGATACAACTAACTATGAAGAACGCCTGAACCCCAATTCCAGCAGTGCTGGCCGGAGGATTGCAAGAGAGCACAGATTTTTTTGTCATTATTCAGAAAAGTTGTATATTTGCAGTCCATTCGGGCGCGGGTGGCGAAATGGTAGACGCGCTAGTTTCAGGAGCTAGTGTCAATTGCGACGTGTGAGTTCGACTCTCATCCCGCGCACAACAAAAGATCTGACCGCTTTGGCCAGATCTTTTTTGTTATCCGTCACGGATTATTTCAGCTGGGTGTCGAGGAAGTCGATGATGGTTTCCTGCTCCCGGAGGCCGCAGTGGTGGGGGCCGTCGAAGAATTCGGTGCGCAGGCGGCCGGCGGCGTGTTTCTCTGTATAAATCGCCTGCATGCGGTCGAAGGCGGTCTGGACCGCATCGACCGGGAAGAGTTTGTCCTGCAGGCCGTTGAGGAAGAGGAAAGGCTTGGGTGCGAGCCAGCGGGCGATGTCGGGGAAGTCGTAGCGCTCGCGCATCTTGGGGATCAGCATCGAGTAGTCGGAGGCCTTGTAGGGCTGGACCTGGGTCTCCATCAGGGTCATCCAGCACAGGGCCACGCCGGTGCGCACCTGGGGGCAGAAGGCGGCCAGCAGCCAGGCGCGGTGGGCACCCATCGACCAGCCGAAGCAACCGATGCGCCGGTTCTTCACATAACTCAGGCGGCGCAGCAGGCGCGCGGCCGCGGCGTCCTCGTGCAGGGTCTGCTCCGCCCAGACGACGCCCCGCCGGGCCAGGCTGTCGTAGCAGGCCCGCTGGCCCTCATAGACCAGGGTCTTGACCGAATCGATGTTCCCGCGCTCGCCCCCGAACTTCATCCGGGACCACTGCTGGCAGAGGGCGGTGCTCCGGGAGCCCCAGTAGAGAGCGTCGGGCACGATCACCACGTATCCCGCGGCGGCCAGCCGGTCGGCGAAATACACCCCGTCGAAGCCGTCGTCCACCCACTGCTGCGCCGAGGCCTTGATGTAGTCCGGGGCGGAGGGCAGGGGACGTACCAGTTTCTCCTTGCCGATGTCGAAACGGGCGCCGTGGTCGTGCAGCAGCACGAGTCCCGGCCGCCGGTGCCAGCGGGAAGCGCCGTCCGGAACGAGCAGGTAGGATTGCACCCGTTCCTCTTTGGACACATTGTACTCCACCAGTTGGCAGGTATAACCGTCGCGCTGCTCGCTCTCGAGCACGCGCATCGCCGGGCGTACGCTCCGGCCCGCCTGCAGCGGCCCCGCCGCCAGCAGAATCAACATCAGGAATCTCAGCATCATATACAAAGATACGAATTCTTGCGATTATTTGGTTTTTTGGGTAACTTGCAGTTGAATATCGACCAATACCCATACCATGAGAAAAATATCCCTCTTCCTGCTCGGGGCGCTGCTCTGCGTCGGCGCCGCTGCCGCCACCCCTCAGAAGAAAGCCGCCAAGACGGACTACAGCAATATCCACGGCGTCTGCCACACCGGCTGGCGCGCCGACGAAGCCACGGTCCGGCGCGAACTCGGCTACGGCCAGCGCATCGGTCTGAACAGCACCCGCATCTGGATGAGCCCCCGGCAGTGGGAGCGCGACCCCCAGGGCTTCATCAAGACCCTGAAGAACTATATCGCCATCTGCCACAGCATGGGCTACACCGTGATGCCCATCCTCTTCAACGGCAACGGCCTGGACCCTGAGATGATCAAGGATGAGAACTGGCCTGCGGCCGAGAAATACATCAGGGCCGTGGTCGGCGCGGTCAAGGGCACCCCGGGCCTGCTCTGCTGGGACATCATGAACGAGCCCACCTGCAATGACTATCACAACCACGCCCCGGAAGAGCTCCGGGAGGCGCGTGCGGCCGAGATTTTCCGCTTCGTGCGGAAGGCCTGCCAGACCTGCAAAGAAGTGGCGCCGGACGATGATATCACCGTGGGCGTGACCTATCCCAAGTTCATCGAGAGCGCCTCGCCGGATTTGGTGGATGTCATCTCTTTCCACGATTACCGCGAGACCCGCGCCATCATCCGGGAGAACTACGAGATCGCCAAGGCAGCTGCCGAGAAATACGGCAAACAGATGATCAACAGCGAGATGGGTTGCATCGGCCGTTCCAATCCCTACGACCTGGCCCTCCAGATGGCAGGTGAATACGGGACGGGCTGGTATCTGTTCGAACTGATGATCAAGTACCCGGGCTGGGGCG
>JAEEVG010000102.1 GCA_016290835.1 Bacteroidales bacterium
CAACCGGATGATCCTCCGCGAGGCGATGCTGCGCCACGGCTTCAAGCCCATCGACAGCGAGTGGTGGCACTTCACCCTCTCGGACGAGCCCTACCCGGACACCTATTTCACCTTCCCCGTCCGGGAATTGAAACGATAAAGCGTTACTGCAGCGAGGCGACCCAAGCCTGGAGATCCGCCACGGTGGCATCCTGGGGGAATACCTTTCCGTCCTTCCAGACGAGGGCGGGGTAGGCCTCTTTGAACAGGCTGTTGGCCTGGTCCAGCGTGCTGCCGCCGGAGGTGGCGAAGAGGATGACCGTCTTGCCGGAGAAGTCGTAGCTCTCCAGGAAGGTGTTGATCTCGCGCGGCGCGGTGCCCCACCATACCGGGAATCCCACATAGATGATATCATACGAGGCGGCATCCTCCAGGTTCTTGACGATCTCCGGGCGGCAGGCCGGATCCTTCATCGCCAGGGAGCTGCGGGACTCCTGGTCGCGCCAGTCGAGGTCGGCGTCGGTGTAACGCACGGTCGGCTGGACCTCAAAGAGGGTGGCGCCCGTCGCTTCGGCGAGGGTCGTGGCCAATTGGGCGGTATTGCCGGTCGCGGAGAAATAGGCGACCAGGACCTTGTCTTTCTTCTGGGCGCATCCCGTGAGGGCGATGGCGCAAAGCATAGTCAGCATAAGAATCTTTTTCATAATTCGTTGTATTTTAGTAATTTGAGAATAATCATAGGCTAATGACGCCGCTGCCGAGCATCTCGCCGTCGGGGGCATACCAGACGGCGAACTGCCCCGGGGTGATGCTGCGCTGGGGCTTGTCGAAGAGGATGTACAGGCCGCTGCTGCGCAGCAGGAGGGTGGCGTCCTGCAGGGGCTGGCGGTAGCGGATGCGCACGCGGTAGCGGCGGTCCTCGCCGGGCTGCATCGCTTCCGCGGGACGGATCCAGTGGACCTCGTCCGGGGCGATGCGCAGGCACGAGCGGAGCAGGCCGGGGTGGTTCTCACCTTCGCCCACATAGATGATGTTGCGCTCGATGTCGGTGGCGAGCACGAAGACCGGGTTGGCGTGGCCGCCGATTCCCAGGCCCTTGCGCTGGCCGATGGTGTAGAACTGCGCGCCCTCGTGGCGCCCGATGCGCCGCGCCCAGGGATTGGGCTTGTCGCGCAACTTCTTGACATGGTGCTTGCCGGAGCGGTAAGTTTCTGTCTCGAAATGGATATCCTTGTAGTCCAGCGGGGTGGCGAGCGCCTGCAACTCCTCCTCGGAGAACGGCAGCCCGCGGGAAAGCAATTCGCTGTCGCGAAGATACTTGGCGCTGTCGGCATAATAGGGAGCGAAGACCTCGACCACGTCCCCTTCCACGCGCTGGAGCTTCTGCTGGAGGAAGACCGGCAGGTCCACCTTGCCCACGAAACAAATGCCCTGGGAGTCCTTCTTCTCGGCGGAGGGGAGGTCGGCCTCGCGGGCGATGCGCCGCACATCACTCTTGTAGAGCCCCCCGATGGGAAAGAGGGCCGCGGCGAGCTGCTCCTGGCTAAGCTGGCAGAGGAAATAGCTCTGGTCCTTGCCGGGGTCGGTGCCCTCGAGGATGCGGCAGGAGCCGTCGGGGAGGGTCTCCTTGCGGCAATAATGACCCGTGGCCACGCAGTCGGCCCCGAGCCGCCGGGCGGCCTGCAGGAAGGCGTCGAACTTGATCTCGCTGTTGCAGAGCACGTCCGGGTTGGGGGTGCGGCCCCGCGCGTATTCGTCGAACATATAATCCACCACGCGCTGCCGGTACTGCTTGCTCAAGTCAATGAAATAGAAGGGGATGCCGATTTTGCGGGCGACCATTTCGGCGACGAACCGCTCCTCCTCCCACTCGCAGTCGCCGTGCAGGGTCCCTTCTGTGTCGTGCCAGTTCTGCATGAACATCGCAAACACGTCGTAGCCCTGCTGCTTGAGCAACAGTGCCGCCACGCTGGAGTCCACGCCTCCGGAAAGTCCCACGCAGATTTTCATAAGCCATGCAAAGATAGACAATCCTCCCGGATTTTTCGTATCTTTGGGCGTAGAAGACCGATCCGATGAAGAAACTGCTGTGGATTCTCATCGCCCTGGCGGGCCTTGTCATCGCTCTGGTGGCCATCTGTGACCTCCGGATCCGCCACTATGCCGCCCCGCATCTCTACGAGCAGCTCTCCGAGGTGCCGCACCGCCACGCCGCGTTGCTGCTGGGCACCTCTTCGAACCTGCGGGACGGCCGTCCCAACCTGTTTTTCCGCTACCGCATCGACGCCGCGACCGCACTGCTGCACGCCGGGAAGATTGATAAGATCCTGGTCAGCGGCGATAATCGCCACGCCTCCTACAACGAGCCCCAGATGATGCGCCGGGCCTTGCTGAGCCGCGGCGTGCCCGATTCGCTGATCGTGCTGGACTACGCCGGATTCCGGACCCTGGATTCCGTCGTGCGGGCCAAAGAAGTGTTCGGCCAGTCCTCTTTCATCGTGGTGAGCCAGCGCTTTCACAACGAGCGGGCGGTCTTCCTCGCCGGCAAGCACGGCATCGATGCCATCGGCTTCAATGCCGCCGACGTGCGTTCCCTGTCCGGGCTCAAGACGCGCCTGCGGGAGCGGCTGGCGCGCGTCAAGGTCTTCGTGGACCTGGCGACGCACCGCGGTCCGCATTTCCTGGGAGAGCGGGTGGAGATGTAACGACTATATTTGGAAGACTAACCACATTCATGTATGATAAACCAGGAGATCCACATCACCTACGAGGAATATCATTCGCTGGGTGAACTGAATCCCGAGGACCGGGAACTTGTCACCGAGGCCATCCAGGCGATGCAGGGCGCCTATGCGCCGTATTCGCATTTCCACGTCGGGGCGGCCGTCCGGATGTCGAACGGCCAGATTGTCCGCGGTGCCAACCAGGAGAACGCCGCCTTCCCCTCGGGCATCTGTGCCGAGCGGACGGCGATGTTCGCTGCAGGCTCCCGTTTCCCCGACAAGGACATGCTCAGCATCGCGATCGCCGGTGGTGTGTTGGGCCGGCTGGGCCGCTATCCGGCCACGCCCTGCGGGGCCTGCCGCCAGGTGATGGCCCAGTACCAGGCCAAGTCCGGCAAGCCGATGTCCATCCTGATGGTCGCCGAGGACAAGATACTCAAGTTTGAAAAAGTCGATGACATTCTCCCGTTGATATTCAAAAGTATTTGATTTTTTTGTACATTTGCATCGGGAAAGTCGTACACGACCAGCTCCCTCTGAATTCCCCCAGGGCCGGAAGGCAGCAAGGGTAGGAGGTCGTAGCGGTGCGATGTGCTAAGCTTTCCCTTTTTTGTTTCCTGATTATGAAAAGAGCC
>JAEEVG010000059.1 GCA_016290835.1 Bacteroidales bacterium
GTGGACGCCCTGCGCTCGCTCGGCCTCATCGCAGCCGCGTTCGCGCTGCTCTGGTGGGGGACGCTCGTGCCGAAGTCGGCCACCAATAGTTTTGCGACGCGGCCCGAACTGGGACAGGGCCGCCGGCTGACGGCCGCACTGCTGATCGCGGTGCTGGTGCTGCTCGACCTCGGGATCGTGGGCAAGCGCTACCTGGGCGCGGACGATTTCGTCTCCCCGCGGGCGTTCCAGAGCCAGTTTAACAAGCGTCCGGTGGACGAACTGATCCTCGCGGACACCGACCCGTCCTTCCGCGTGCTCGACCTGACGGTCAATGTCTTCAACGACTCGCACCCATCCTATTGGCACAAGAATATCGGCGGCTACTCCCCCGCCAAGCTCCAGCGCTATCAGGAATTCATCGAGAGCACGCTCACTGGCGAGATCAGCCAGGTGGCCAAGGCCGTGGGCGGCGCCCAGACGCTCCAGGAGGCCGAAGCGGCCCTGCCGGATCTCCCGGGCCTCTCCGCGCTGAACTGCCGCTACATCATCCTGGACGACGAGATGCCGCCGCTGCGCTATCCGCACGCCAGGGGGAATGCCTGGTTTGCGGAGGATCCTGTCAGTCTGAGCGAAAGCGAAGAATCTCCCTTCGTCGAGCTGACTTCCTACGCTCCCAACGAGCTTCGTTACCGCTACAGCACCCCCGCGCCCGCCCGCCTGGTCTTCAGCGAGGTCTATTACCCCGTGGGCTGGACCCTGACGGTCGAAGATACCGGGGAAGTGCTTCCGATCGAACTGGAGGGCACCCTGCTGCGCGCCGCGCAGGTTCCTGCGGGCGAACACGGTCTGGTGATGCGTTTCGATCCGCCGTCCTACCGCACCGGCGCGGCGATCTCCCGCGCCAGTTCCATCCTGCTGATCCTCGCCGCCCTGCTCGCGGTGCTCGGCGCCGCCCTCCCGGCCATGCGCCGGAAAAGCTCATCCCGGGCCTAACCCGGGATCCCCCGCCCGGGGCAGTTTTTGGAACCCGCTCCGTTATTTAAGAAACAGATATGATGAAGCATCGTTTTCTATACCTCCTGCTCCTCCCGCTGCTGCTGGCAGGCTGCTCGAAGTTGGAGAAGGACGGGTTGTATTACTACTACTTCAGCGACAAATTATATCTCTCGGAGCGGCGCGACCTGCTGTACATCGAGTTCACTGACGGACTCTCCGAAGCGGAGAAACAGGCTATCGTCCAGAGCGATCCGTCCCTTTACCCGTGGACCCGGCCGGGACGGACATCCGGGCCGGAGACCTATGACGGCCTCGGCGTAGCACGGAGTGCCGTCCTGCAGTCCAACGGCCGGATTTCCAACGCCAAGTTCCAACGTTTCCGGAATAAGGACGGTGTGAAGACCTTGTGCTATATGTACGAGATGGACGGGAGCAGCGATCCGTTCGCGGTGAGCGATCATTTTTCCGTCCAACTGAGTGTCGGGACCACGCGCGCCCAACTGGAAGCTCTCGCGAATCGGTACGGTTGCACTGTCCGTCTCTGGGAGGGTTTCAGCGACCGCGACGATATTTATATCGTGACGGTCCCCAAATCCGTCTCGATGGGAGTGGTCCGCCTGTCCGCGGTCTTCCAGGAGACCCATCTCTTCGGCTGGACCTCCCCGGACTTCGTTATTTTCGGCGCCTTTGATGTTTAGCCGTCGAGGCGGCGGGTGAGGGCGATGAAGTCTTCGACGCTGAGGCGCTCGGCGCGCAGGTCGAAGACGGGGTCGGAGGCGTCGAAGCCTTCCGGCAACAGGGGTTTGAGGGCGTTGCGCAGGGTCTTCCGCCGCTGGTTGAAGGCGGTTTTCACGACGGTCTTGAACAGTTTTTCGTCGCAGCCGAGTTCGGTGCGGCCGTTGCGCTGCAGGCGGATGACGGCGGACTGGACCTTGGGGGGCGGGGCGAAGGCGCCGGAGCCGACGGAGAATAGATACTCGATGTCATACCAGGCCTGGAGCAGGACCGACAGGATGCCGTAGGTCTTGCTGCCGGGGCCCTCGGCGATGCGCTCCGCCACTTCTTTCTGGATCATGCAGACCACTTCGGGGATGCGGTCTTTGTCTTCGAGGATTTTGAAGAAGATCTGGGAGGAGATGTTGTAGGGGAAGTTGCCGATGACGCAGTAGGGGCCCGGGAACAGTTTGTGGATGTCCAGGCGCAGGTAGTCGGCTTGGTAGAGGCGCCCCTGCATGCCCGGGAAATGGGTCAGCAGGTAGTCCACGCTCTCCCCGTCCAGTTCGACCAGCTTCAGATCGATATCCTCTCTTTTTAAAAGATACTGCGTTAAAACCCCCATTCCGGGTCCGATCTCCAGGACCTGCGTTGTGCCGCCCGACAGCGCCTCGACGATGCGTCGGGCAACTGTCAGGTCGGTCAGGAAATGCTGGCCGAGGGCCTTTTTGGCGCGGACTTCCATGCAGGGAGCGGCTTATCCGAGTTTTTGCGACAGGCGGCCGGCCAGTTCGAGGAACGCGAGACCGTCCGGACGGCTCCCGAGGGCCACCGGCTCCCCGGCATCCCCGCTCTCGCGAATCCCCTGCACCAGCGGAATCTGCGCAAGCAGATCGAGCCCCATTTCGCGGGCCATCCGCTCGCCCCCGCCCTCGCCGAAGATATAATACTTCTCCTCGGGATGTGCCTCGGGCGTAAACCAGGCCATATTCTCCACCAAGCCGAAAATCGGCCGGTCGATCCCCTTGGCCCGGAACAGATTGACCCCCTTCTCGACATCGGCGAGCGCCACGGTCTGCGGGGTCGTCACGATGATGGCTCCCTCCATCGGGACATCCTGCACCAGGCTGATGTGGATGTCGCCCGTGCCCGGGGGCATGTCGATGAGCAGGTAGTCCAGCGGGCCCCACTTGACCTGCAGGATCATCTGCTTGAGCGCGCTGCAAGCCATCGGACCGCGCCAGATCAAGGCCTGGCCCCGCTCCGCGAAATACCCGATGGACATCCATTTCACGCCGTATTTCTCCAGCGGGATGAAGAGCTCCTGGCCCTCCTCCCCGCCCATTTCGGCAGTAGGAACGGCCTCCTCGGTGCCGGTCATCACCGGCACCGAGGGACCGTAAACATCAGCATCTGCAAGGCCTACCCGGTAGCCCATCCGTGCGAGCGCACAGGCCAGGTTGACGGCTACGGTGGACTTGCCCACGCCGCCCTTGCCGGAGGCGATCCCGATGATGTGGCGCACCTCTGCGAGCTGCTCCAGCCCGAGGTTGAGGTTCTTCTTCTTGGGCTTCTCCTCTTCGACGACCACGGTCTTGACTTCCGCGGTGACGCCGAGGGGCAGGAGGCGGACCAGGGCCGCGCGGGTGCTCCCGATCAGGTATTCGGCCAGCGGATCGCGCCGCTTCGGAAAAGCGAGGGTGACGACCACGCGGTCATCTTGGATGTCGACGTCGTGCACCATGCCGAGATCGACGATGTCGCGATCCTGGCGGCCGGGATGATGCACCTCCCGCAGGGCTTGCAGAATCTCTTCGCGGGTCATCAGTTCTTCACGAGGTTCATTTCGTTGAGCAGATAGCCCGCACCGGCGAACTTGTCCACCATCAGCAGGACGTAGCGGATGTCCACGCAGATACTGCGCGACAGGTTCGGCTCGAACATCACATCGCTGCTCATCGCCTCCCAGTTGCCGTCGAACGCCAGGCCGATGAGGTTGCCGTCGGCATCCAGCACCGGGCTGCCGGAGTTGCCGCCCGTAATGTCGAGGTTGGTCAGGAAGCAGGCCACGAGCTCGCCATTCTCGTTGGCGTACTGGCCGTAGTCCTTGTTCTGGTAGATTTCCTTGAGCTTGGCGGGGACGCGGAACTCGTAATTGCCCGGATCTTCCTTCTCCATCACGCCCTTGAGGGTCGTGTAGTATTTGTAGAGGACGCCGTCCTTGGGCTCGTAGCTCTTGACGGTGCCGTAGGTGAGGCGGCAGGTGCTGTTGGCATCCGGGTAGCTGGGCTTGCCGGCGTTCCACTCCAGCAGGGCGGCGCTGTAGGCCTTGGTGGCGGCGGCCAGCTCCTCGCGGCCCACGTTGGCGGCCTGGGTGAGCGGCTGGCTGGTGGCGGAAATGGCCTCGGCGAGCTGTACGGCCGGGTCGGAAGCGAGCAACTTGGCCGTGATGGGCTTGGCGGTGAGCTTCTCCGGCGAGGTGAAGATGCTCTTCTTGAAGAGGTTGTCGACCAGCTTCTTGGTATCCATCGTCAGGATGCTCTTGCCGTTGATCTTGATGGCTTCGGCCGGGTTGACGTTGGCCTTGTAGTGGTCGATCATCGCGATGGCCACATCGTGGTCCAGGGCGGCGTTGTAGTCCTTATACTGGTTCTTGAGCCGCTCCACGGCCGCGTTGATCATATCCTGCTCGCTCATCGGGGCGCGGGAGGCACCACCGGGCATCATACCCGGCATGCCTGCCGGAGGAGCACCTGCCGGAGCGCCGCCCATCGCCGGACGGCCGCCCATACCCTGCGGACCGCCGCCGCGGGAAGACTGCAGGACGCGGTTCAGCGAAGAGGCGAAGCTCAGGATCTCGATGCGGCTGACGGTCTCGGTGATCAGCGCGGCGGCCTGCTTCGGCGCAGCAGTCTGCGCAACATTGTTCGCAATCGTCTCGATGGCATTGCCATAAGCGGCCTTGCGGGTCGGATTGGCTTTGACCCAGGACATGAGATCACGCTCTTTCTGCTCTTCGCGGCCGATGATGTCGAGGGCCTCGAAGGCTTCCTTCTCACCGATCCACTTCTTCCAGCCGTTGGAGGAGCTGGAATACTTGCTGGCGTACTGCAGGCCGACGGTCTCGTCGGCGCGCATCGCTTTCCAGAGAACGTCCTGGCGCACGCCGCGGGCGGCGACGCGGACATCGTTGGTGGCGAGCATATCCTCGAGCTGCGCAGCGGTCTGGAAGCGCTGGGTGCTGCCGGGATAACCCATCACCATCGTGAAGTCACCCTCGTGCACGCCCTTGAGCGAGACGTTCAGGAACTGGCGCGGACGCATCGGCACGTTGCCGGGGGAGTAGTCTGCCGGCTCGTTGTTGGCGTCGGCATAGACGCGGAACATCGAGAAGTCGCAGGTGTGGCGCGGCCACATCCAGTTGTCGGTGTCGCCGCCGAACTTGCCGGAGGCTGCCGGCGGAGCGCCCACGAAGCGGACGTCGCGGTAGGTCTTGGAGACGATCAGGTAGTAGACATTGTTATTGTAGAAACTGACGATGCGGACCTGGCAGTTGGGGTTCGCGCGCTCGGCGGCCGCGATCAGCGCCTGGCGGTCTGCGCCGCGGGCGAGTTCATCCGTGACGTCGGTCATACTCTGGAGGAAACGGACGGACAGGCCCGGGCAGGGGATCTCCTCGGCGCGGGACATGGCGAAGTAGCCGTCCTCGAGGTAGTTGTGCTCCGGCGTGGAGAGGGACTGGATGTTGCCGTAGCCGCAGTGGTGGTTGGTCACGAGCAGGCCGCTACCGGAGATGATCTCACCGGTGCAGCCGCCGCCGAACTGGACGATGGCATCCTTGATGGATGACTGGTTGACGCTGTAGATCTGCTCCGGGGTGAGCCGGGAGCCGAGGTTGCGCAGGGCGTCGCTGTTCATCTTCTCGAGCAGCGGCAGGAGCCACATTCCCTCGTCGGCGCGCAGGGCGGCCGGCATCAAAAGGAGGGCGGTGGCGACAGTTAATAAGAATCTCTTCATCTTATTGAATTTAAAATAAACTTGGTTCCAACTCTTTGGGATGGAAGGACTTTCGGTGCTCCGGGGTGTAGCCGTGCGCCTTGATGGCGGCGATGTGCTCCGGGGTCGGATAGCCCATATTATGCTCCCAGCCGTACTGGGGATATTGTTGCGCGAGCTCGCGCATCCGCGCGTCCCGCCAGGTCTTGGCAAGCACGGAGGCCGCCGCAATGCTGGCGTAGGTGGCATCTCCGTGGACGATGGTCCGGTAGGGATAGTCGTCAAACGGACGGAAAAAGTTGCCGTCGATCAACAGGAAATCCGGACGTACGGTAAGCCGCCGCACCGCCCGGCGCATCCCTTCCACGGCCGCCCGGAGGATGTTGAGGCGGTCGATCTCCTCCGCGCTCACAGCCTCCACGGCCCAGGCCACGGCTTCCCGCTCGATGATCGGGCGCAGCAGATCCCGGGCGCGTTCGCTCATCCGCTTGGAGTCGTCCAGCAGCGGATGATGGAAATCCGCGGGCAGGATCACGGCGGCGGCATAGACGGGACCCGCAAGGGGGCCGCGTCCGGCCTCGTCGCATCCGGCTTCCAGCCGGCCGGCTTCGAGACAGGGGAGAAGACGGGGTTCGTGGGCCATAGTCCCACAAATATACAAAAAAAATAAAGAAGCGGTTTTTACTGCTCCTCCCGGGACTGGCCCATCATATACTGAAGGGTGTCGTTCACCGCGTTGAGACTGTCCTTCAACATTTGGACGAGGCGGGCATACTCTTCCTTCTGTTTCTGCAAGTCGGCATTCTGTTTCTGCAAGTCGGCGAGTCGGCGCTCGTAGTCATCGATCAAAGCGCGCTCCCGCTCGCTGCGGGTCATTTCGTCGAGCAGGAAGGTCTCGGCCGGCACGCCGCAGAGGAGCTCTTCTTCCGTCATTTCCAAAGCCCGGGCGATCCCGGGAATATTTTTGTTGAACAGGTTCGTACGGCCGACTTCCAGGGACCCGATGACCCAGCGGCTCACGCCCAGACGCTCCGCGAGTTGTTCTTGGGTTAATCCGGCTTTTTCGCGGGCGTGGACAAGGTTGTTATGAAAGAAATCCTTCATCACGATTCAAAGGTACATGATGCAATCGGGATTCTTTGGTCGGAAAAACTAACCACTGTTGCGAAATTCACAACATTTGAGAATAAAAAACATCTTTTTCAAGTCCTTACCCCCGTTTTACCCCCGGAGAGATGTTGTTTTTTTCGCAACCGTGAGCCACTTTTGCCGAAAACTTATGCGATATGAGAACGAACCCGACCGACCTCCTCCAAACCCTGATCCACCTTCGGGAAGCAGACAACTCCCTCGCCGATTTCCCCGCCGCCTGCCGGCGGCTGCACGTGGCGCCCGGATGGCTGGATGAATGGATTTTCGAACTGCTGGGCGTCAGCGGAGAGGAGCTTTGGATGCACTTGTAGCAATTTGATTTGCGAATGGTTGTAAAAATGATTAGTTTTGCAAACTTTACCGATTTTGACTAAAAATTAATACTCCATACGTTCAAATGAAAGATTATTCTACCAAAGACATCCGCAACGTGGCCCTGCTCGGTGCATCCAAGTCCGGCAAGACCACGATGGCTGAAGCCATGCTCTTCGAGGGCAAGGTGATTGACCGGCGAGGCACTGTCGAGGACAGGAACACCCTCTCCGACAACGACGAACTCGAGAAACTCAACCAGCGTTCTATTTATGCCACCCCGCTGTACGCAGAGTTCCAGAATGCCAAGATCAACTTCATCGACACGCCGGGTTCCGACGATTTCATCGGTGGTGCCTACGCGGCCTTCAAGGTCTGCGAAAGCGGCATCCTCGTGATCAACGCCCAGCAGGGCGTCGAGGTCGGCACGGAGAACTTCCTCCGCCTGGCCGATGAGAAGAAACTGCCCCTCGTGCTGGCCGTCAACCAGCTCGACAGCGAGAAGGCCGACTGGGACAACATCCAGAATTCCATCAAGGAGTCCATCGGCTCCAAGGCCGTCTACGTCCAGTTCCCGGTCAACCCCGGTACGGCGTTCGACGGTTTCGTGGACGTGCTCACGATGAAATACTACCACTTCAAGGACGCCAACGGCACCCGCGAAGACCTCGAGATTCCCGCTGAGTACCAGGACCAGGCCGAAGAAGCCCGCGCCGCCCTCATCGAGAAGGCCGCCGAGTTCGACGACGCCCTGATGGAGAAGTATTTCGAGGAGGGCGAGCTCACCGAGGAGGAGATCCACCAGGGTCTGAATATCGGTGTATCCGCCGGCGAGGCTTATCCGGTCTTCTGCGTCTGCGCCAAGAAGGACATCGGCACCAAGCGCCTGCTCGAGTTCGTCAAGGAAGTCGCCCCCGCTCCGGACGTGAAGCCGGACGGCGCCCCGTCCCTGTTCATCTACAAGAACGATGTGGAGCAGCACCTCGGCGAGGTGTCCTATTTCAAGGTGATGAGCGGCACGATCACCGGCGGTCTCGACCTCGAGGATCCCGTCTCCGGCAACAAGGAGCGCCTCTCCGCCATCTACGCCGTCGCCGGCACCAAGAAGGAGGCTGTGACTTCCCTGCACGCCGGTGATTTCGGCTGCGCGGTGAAGCTCAAGAACGGTAAGTCCAACACGACCCTCTCCCTGCCCGGTTCCGGCATCAAGTACGACAAGATCGTCTATCCGGCTCCGAAGTACCGCTGCGCCATCAAGGCCAAGGTCCAGCAGGACGAGCAGAAGCTCGGCGATGCCCTGAAGAAGATCGCCAACGTGGACCCGACCGTGGTCGTGGAGTACTCCAAGGAGCTCCGCCAGACCATCCTCAGCGGCAACGGCGAGCAGCACATCAACATCGTCAAGTGGCTCCTCAACAATGAGTATAAGCTCGATGTCGAGCTCTTCGCCCCGAAGGTGCCGTATCGCGAGACCATCACCAAGGTCGCGAACGCCCAGTACCGCCACAAGAAGCAGTCCGGCGGCGCCGGCCAGTTCGGTGAGGTTCACCTGCTGGTCTGCCCGGCCGAGGGCGATCTCAACACCAAGTTCATGATCGGCGGCAAGGAGACCCAGCTCAACATCAAGACCCAGGACATTACCGAACTGGAGTGGGGTGGCAAACTGGAGTTCTACAACTGCGTCGTCGGTGGCGCCATCGACCTCGGCTTCATGCCCGCCATCCTCAAGGGTATCAAGGAGCGCATGGTCGAGGGCCCGCTTACCGGTTCCTACGCCCGCGACATCCGCGTGTTCGTCTATGACGGTAAGATGCACCCGGTCGATTCCAAGGAAATCGCCTTCATCATCGCCGGCCGCAACGCGTTCCGCGAGGCTTTCCGCAACGCCGGTCCGAAGATCCTCGAGCCGATCTACAACGTCTCCGTGATGACCCCGTCCGAGTACCAGGGCGCCGTGATGAGCGATCTGCAGAACCGCCGCGGCATCCTCGGTGAGATGGGTGCCGACAAGGGCTTCGCGATCCTCAAGGCCCGCGTGCCTCTCGCTGAGCTCTATCGCTACTCCACCGCGCTGAGCTCCCTGACCGCCGGCTCCGCCACCTTCACGATGGAATTTGCTGATTACCAGCCGGTCCCGGGCGACGTCCAGACCAAGCTCCTCGCCGACTACGCAGCCGCCGAGAAGGAAGAGGACTAAGCTCCGGCCGGAGCTTAGTCCGGCGATGATTGAGGGGTGTTCCCCTCAAACTCCCCCGGTCGCTTCGCTCCGATTCCATCTAACGAGAAAGGGCTCCGCAGACAGCGGGGCCTTTCTTCTTTCCCCCTCCTCCCGGGCTTGACCCCTGTCATCCTGAGCACCCTTTGTCATCCTGAGCGAAGCGAAGGATCTGTCTCTCCCCGTGGTGAAGGTCCTCATTTTCTGCCCTGACCTTCACCGCAGAATAGGCCACAGAATATGCTCCAGGGCACTTTGGCTGGTGAAGGTCCCAACTGAATTTGAGGACCTTCACCAACAAGGGTGCGCCAGACCCCGATTCACACCCCGCCGGGCCTTGGATGAGGGTTGGGCGTACGAGACGTCCCGGAATCAGGGACGTCTCAAACGCCCGGAGGTGCTGGGGCGTCAGGCTCGGGAACGGAGAGACCCTCCAGCGCTCCTGGAACAAGAAAAGTTGACTCCATTTATAAAGAGTTGTCCAGAAAAACGCTATCTGGTGCAAAAATACTGGCTACCTATCCCCTCAAACCACCGGAATCGGCCCCAAAGCCCGACAGGTATCCGCAAATACCGCGTACAAGGATTATTTTTGGGACACCTGGTGTAGAAAGAGCCTTCGCTGTGCTCAAGATGACATGAGATCCCGGGTCAAGCCCGGGTTGCGGATACAGCAGGCCCGGGAGGAGGGTGGGGTTGTTGCGCAAAAGTGTTATCTTTGCAGGCGCGATGACGCTGATTCTGACAGGGAGTCCGACCCGTTTGGGGGAGGACCATTTCACCACCGACAACGGACTGCTTGCCGCGGTGCAGGGGGCGCTTCCCCCGGAGCCGCGGGTCCTGCTGGTCAGCGCCGCCCCGGACGACCGGTCCTTCACCGACTACGTGCTGGAATCGATGTCGGCGTGCATCCGCCGCTCCGGCATCTTCCCCGCCGCCATCACCATGCTGGACCGTCGCAACGCCGGCCGGACCCCCGAACTGGTACGCGACGCCGACTGGATCATCCTCTGCGGCGGCCACGTCCCCACGCAGAACCGCTTCCTGCACGAAATCGGCTTGCGCGCGCTCCTGCAGGACTTCGAAGGCCTGGTGATGGGCTGCAGCGCCGGCTCGATGAACTGCGCGGACCGGGTCTATTCCCATCCCGAACTGCCCGGCGAGGCCGCCGACCCGCTGTACCGCCGCTGGCTGGAAGGCCTGGGCCTGACCACCCGCCGGATCGTCCCCCACTATGACCAGGTGCGCTACGCCTGCGTGGACGGGCGGCGCCTCTTCGAAGACGTCGCCTTCCCGGACAGCTGGCGCCACGCCTTCTACACCTTCCCGGACGGCGGCTACATCCTGCAGCGTGGCGGCCGCGAGGCCCTGTACGGCACCGCCTGGGAGATTTCAAACGGAACCATGCGGCAGATCTCTGCCGAAAACCAAGTGTATACCTTTATGAACGTCATTTTCATTTCCCCGCATTTCCCGCAGCAGTACGCCCACTTCTGTTCGAGCCTGCGCGCGGACGGCGTGAATGTGCTGGGCATCGCGGACGCGCCCTACCACGAACTCAGCGACGAGCTGCGCCGCGCCCTGACCGATTATTATAAAGTAAACAGCCTCGAAGACTACGAAGAAGTGTACCGCGCCGTGGCGTGGTTCGCCCACAAATACGGCCGCATCGACTGGATCGAATCCAACAACGAATACTGGCTGGAGCAGGACGCCCGCCTGCGCACGGACTTCAACGTGACGACGGGCATCAAGAGCGACGCGGTCGGGGCCATCCGCAACAAATCCGAGATGAAGAAATACTACGCCGCCGGCGGCATCCCGACCGCCCGGCAGATCAAAGTCTCGGAAGGCAAGGCCAAGGTGAAAGCCTTCGTGAAGAAGACCGGCTACCCCGTCATCGCCAAGCCCGACAACGGAATGGGCGCCTCCGGCACCTTCAAAATGCACGACGACGCAGAGCTGGAAGCCTGGTTCGAAGCCCACACCGCAGACGCCGGCGCCTTCGTGCTGGAAGAGTTCATCACCGGCCTGCTGGTGAGCTACGACGCCATCTACAACTCGAAAGGCGAGCCCATCTTCGAGAACAACACCATCTTCCCCACCCCCATCATGGACATCGTCCACGCCAACCTGGAGACCTGCTACTGGACCAACAAGACCGTCCCCGCGAAACTCGCCGCCATCGGCCGGCGCACGGTGAAGGCCTTCGGTGTCAAGAGCCGTTTCGTGCACCTGGAATTCTTCCAACTGGACCGCGACCGCGAAGGTCTGGGCAAGAAGGGGGACTACGTGGGCCTGGAGGTCAATATGCGTCCGCCGGGCGGCTATACCCCGGATATGATGAACTTCGCCCACAGCACGGACGTCTATCAGATCTGGGCGGACATGGTCGCCTTCGACGAAGCCCGCAAACCCCAGGGCGACCAGTACTATTGTGCCTACGCAGGCCGCCGCGACGGCAAGACCTACCGCCACAGCCACGAGGAGGTCCTCGCCCGCTACAAGGATGCCCTCCGGATGGTCGAACGCGTCCCCGCCGCACTCGCCGACGACCTCTGCGACGTGGCCTACCTGGCCCGCTTCCGCGACAAAGCGGAAATCGACCGCTTCTTCGCCTTCGTCTGCGAAAAATAGCCCCCCACGGGGGAGGACTTTCGTTTTTGGGTCTATTTCTTTTAATTATCCGCTATGCGCGAAAGCGCATTTCCGGCGGACAAAAGATTGTTGTAACTTGGCACTGCTGAAACAACGTTTTTATCCATATTATGAAAAAGATCTTCAAACCTGTCCTCCTTGCCGCAGCGCTTGCGCTCCTGCTGCCGGGCCCCGTCGCCCGGGCCCAGGTCTATGCTGACTCCTCGACTGCGCTCGACAAGTACCTCGTCCCCGTGACCACGCCCACGGCGACCCCTGACGACCAGGGGTTCCTGGGCCGCTGGCTGCTGCTCGAACCGATCAGCAAACCCAACCGTTCCAACACCGTCTTCACCGACAGCTACATCCGCGAGGCTTTCGGGGTGCAATACTTCCCCGGCCAGTTGGGCGACGTCCTCCCCAAGGACGGCGCCAAGGTCAAGGTGACCGTCGAATACCAGCCGCCCGTGAACCTGCAGGGCGGCCGTCCGATGGGCTTCGGGATGGAGGCCCCCAAGTATGAGCAGAAGAAGGTGACCCTCAAATGGCATGCCCTCGACAGCAAGATGCCCAATGTCAAGCTCTTCCGCTTCGCCACCAACCTCACCGAGGACCGCTACGGCGTGATCTTCTGGGCCGTGACCGTGGTCAACTGCGAAGAGGACATCCCGGGCGTGCGTCTCGCCGCCGGCTCCAACTCCGCCTCGATGTGGTGGGTTAACGGCGAAGAGGCCCTCATCCTGTCCGGCGACCGCCGCCGCGTGATGGATGACGGCGCCTCGCAGCGCCTGACCCTCAAGAAGGGCCGCAACGTCATCTGGTGCGCCGTCATCAACGGCCCCGGCATGAGCGATTTCTGCTGCCGCTTCATCGATGACACCGGCAAGCCTGTCAAAAACTTCACCCTCACCACGAAATAAACGATGCGTCCTATGAAAACCAGAAAACTCCTTCTTGCGGGCGCTTTCGCCCTTTTGTGCATCTGCTCGGCGGCCCAGGTGGGTGCACCCTATATCCACGACCCGTCCACAATCGTCGAGTGCGGCGGCAAATACTACACCTTCGGCACCGGTGGCGGCGGCCTGATCTCCGCCGACGGCTGGACCTGGCAGAGCGGGGCCGTTCGCCCCGGCGGCGGCGCCGCGCCTGACGCCATCAAGATCGGCGACCGCTATCTCGTGGGCTACAGCGCCACGGGCGGCGGCCTGGGCGGCGGACACGCCGGCCGCATCCTGACGATGTGGAACAAGACCCTCGATCCGGACTCCCCGGACTTCGCCTACACGGAGCCCGTCGAGGTGGCCCATTCCGAGGTGGATGAAGACTGCGACGCCATCGACGTGGGCTTCCTGATGGATCCCAACGGCCGTCTCTTCTGCACCTTCGGCACCTATTTCGGCAACATCCGCATGGTCGAGCTCGATCCCAAGACGGGCGGCCGCCTCGCCGGCGCCCGCGACATCGACGTGGCCATCGACTGCGAGGCTTCCACGATGATGTACCGCGACGGCTGGTACTACCTGCTCGGCACCCACGGCACCTGCTGCGACGGGGTCAACTCCACCTACAACATCGTCGTCGGACGCTCCCGCAACCCCTTCGGTCCCTTCCTTGACAACGTGGGCCGCGATATGCTCCAGGGCGGCGGCAAGATGGTCGTCGCAGCCGAGGAGCGCCGTTTCGGCGCCGGTCACTTCGGCCGCTACATCGTGGAGCCCGGGGTCGAGAAGATGTCCTTCCACTGGGAAGCCGACCTGGACCTCAGCGGCCGCAGCACCCTCGCCATCCGTCCGATCATCTGGAAAGACGGCTGGCCGGAAGCCGGCGAGATCCTCGCGGACGGAGGCTACAAGATCCTCTCCCGCCGCCGCGGCTACGCGCTTGAGCTCACCGTGGACTTCGTCCGCGCCCAGGGCGGCATGCGCGGCTTCTTCGGCCGCCAGGACGACACCGTCGTGGTGATCGAGGACCAGAAACTCGCGGACGTGATCGGCGGCTGGCCGGAGGGCGAAATCCCCGTGCGCGCCAATGACTACATGGCCCGTCCGCACCAGAAATGGACGATCGAGGCCGTGCCCGAGGCCGGCGGCTATCTCGGCGGTCCCTACTACAAGATCGTGATCGAAGGCACCAAGCGGGCCCTCGCCGCGGCGGAAGGCCACGAACTGACCACCGTGCCGGAGTTCACCGGCGCCGACGAGCAGCTCTGGAAGATCGAGCAGCTGATCGACGGCACCTGGCGCATCGCGCCCAAGGCCATCCCGGGCTGCCACCATCCTGAGAAATTCTGCCTCTACTCCGTCGCCGACAGCACCCCCACCCTGGCGAAGTTCGACTTCAACAACGACAACGCCAAGTGGGACATCAAGCGCCGCTAGGCATTCCTCCCGCCAACAAATAAGCGGTCCCCGTATGGGGATCGCTTTTTTTTGTTAAATTTGTAGATTGGAATAATAGATCCTCAACTATGTACAGAACCCACACTTGCGGCGAGCTTCGCCTCGCCGACCAAGGCAAGACAGTGACCCTCGCGGGATGGGTGCAGAAATCCCGCAAACTTGGCGGCATGACCTTCATCGACCTGCGCGACCGCTACGGCCTGACCCAGCTGGTCGTGGAGGCGGATGCCGACCCCGCACTCGTGGAAGCCGCCTCCGGCCTGGGCCGCGAATACGTCGTCCAGGTCACGGGCGAGGTGGTGGAGCGGGAGAACAAGAACCCCAAGATGCCCACCGGCGAGATCGAGATCCGGCTCTCGGAGTTGCGCATCCTCAATAAATCCGTGACCCCGCCCTTCACCATCGAGGAGCAGAGCGACGGCGGCGAAGACCTCCGCGCCCGCTACCGCTACCTCGACCTGCGGCGCCCGCCCCTGCAGCGCGCCCTCGCCCTGCGCCACCGCCTCGCGCAGGAGATCCGCTCCTACCTGGACGCCCAGGGCTTCATGGAGATCGAGACCCCATACCTGATCAAGTCCACCCCGGAAGGCGCCCGCGACTTCGTGGTGCCGTCCCGGATGAACCCGGGCACCTTCTACGCCCTCCCGCAGAGCCCCCAGACCTTCAAGCAGCTGCTGATGGTCGCGGGCTATGACCGCTACTTCCAGATCGTCCGCTGCTTCCGCGACGAAGACCTGCGCGCAGACCGCCAGCCGGAGTTCACGCAGATCGATTGCGAGATGTCCTTCGTGGAGCAGGAAGATGTCCTGAACACTTTCGAAGGGATGATGCGCCGGATGTTCAAGAACACCCTCGGCGTGGAGATCCCCGACCCGCTGCCGCGGATGAGCTGGTATGACGCAATGGACGGCTACGGCTCCGACAAGCCGGACATCCGCTTCGGGATGACGATCCACGAGCTCACCCCGCTCGTGCAGGGCTGCGGCTTCTCCGTCTTCGACGGTGCGGCGTACATCGGCGGCATCGCCGTCCCGGGCTGCGCGGAATATACCCGCAAGCAGCTCGACGAGCTGACCGAATGGGTCAAGCGCCCGCAGGTGGGCGCCAAGGGCCTGGTCTATCTCAAATGCAACCCCGACGGCTCCTTCAAGTCCAGCGTGGACAAGTTCTACACGCCGGAGCAGCTGAAAGCCGTCGCCGCGGCCTGCGAAGCCAAGCCGGGTGACCTGGTCCTCATCCTCTGCGGCCCCAAGCGCAAGACGCAGACCCAGCTGGGCGTGCTGCGCATCGAGATGGGCGGCCGCCTGGGCCTGCGGGACCCCAAGGTCTTCGCTCCGCTGTGGATCGTGGACTTCCCGCTCCTGGAATGGAGCGAGGAGGACGGCCGCTTCTACGCGATGCACCACCCCTTCACGGCCCCGAAGCCGGAGCACGAGCCGTGGTTCTATTCCGACAAGAAGGAGGACCTGGAGCGCGTCTGCGCCAATGCCTACGACTTCGTGCTCAACGGCACGGAACTCGGCGGCGGGTCCATCCGTATCCACGAGGCCGCGATGCAGGAGCGGATGTTCGAGGTGCTCGGCATCAGCAAGGAGGACGCCGAATACAAGTTCGGCTTCATCATCAACGCCTTCAAGTTCGGCGCCCCGCCCCACGGCGGCCTGGCGTTCGGCTTCGACCGCGTCTGCGCCCTCTTCGGCGGGCAGG
>JAEEVG010000103.1 GCA_016290835.1 Bacteroidales bacterium
CGCGGCGGCCCGTTCGCCCCGGCGGCAGCGCCGCCTGGGACGCCTCCGCGCCGCATACGGCCGGGGCATCGAGGGGGGCCTGCGCCGGCGCTGGGTGTTCGTGGTGCTGCTCATTGCGTTCTTCGGCATCCCCACCTGCCTGCTGCCCGCCCGCTACGGCGACGGGTACCGCGGCCCGCTCAAGCCTTGGCAGGTGACGGTGAACAAGATCCTGGCCTGGCCGCCGTACGCCAACAACAAGAGCACCGTGGACAAGATCCTGAGTTCGTCCTTCGGCCTTTTCAACAAGGCGATGTCCCGCTCGAATTTCTACCGCGAACCCGCCCGGCCGCAGCTCTCCATCTCCGCCGGCATGCCGGAGGGATGCACCGTCCAGCAACTCGACGAGGTGATGCGGTCGATGGAGAACTACCTCGCGCATTTCGAGGAGATCGACGTCTTCGAAACGCGCATCACCGGCTACAACAACGGGAACATCAGCGTGCTGTTCAAGCCCGAATACGAGGGCACCTGGCTGCCTTCGCGCATCAAGGGGGAGGTCATCTCGATGGCCACCAATTTCGGCGGGGCCAACTGGCGCGTGACGGGCATCGACGACAGCTATTTCAACAACAACATCGTCACCGACACCCGCTCGAATGCCATCGAGCTGACGGGCTACAACTTCGATGAACTGAACAACTACGCCGAGCAGCTGATTGCGCACCTGAGCGCCAACCGCCGGGTCTCGGACCCGGTGGTCTGGGGCACGGAATACAACGACCGGCCCCGGACGGAGTTCAACCTGCGCTATGATTTCGAGGCGCTCAGCGCCCGCGGGATCAGCCCCTACGCCTACTATGCGGCCCTGCAGTCGCCGCTCTACGACGCCGCGCTGCAGACCCTCCCGTATGAGGGGAACTATGTCCGCGTGCGCCTGGTCTCCTCGGCCAAGGACGCCCTGGACCTCTGGCACATCGACAATTCCGCCGTTTCGCTGGACGAGAACCACAAGATGAAACTCTCCGAGGTCGGCAGCATTTCCAAGGACCTCAGCGGCCTGCCGATCCGCAAGGAGAACCAGTCCTACGCCATCTCGGTGCGCTACAATTTCATCGGCTCCAGCCAGCTCTCCACCCGGGCCGCCAAGGAGGCGGTGGACTGGATGAACGGGAGCGTGCTGCCCATCGGCTTCCGGGCAGAAGACGGCCGTAGCGGCTGGTTCTACAACTCGAAAGAGAAATACGCCGGGCTGATCCTGCTGGTGATCGCGATCATCTTCGTGATCTGCGCCATCTATTTCAACTCCCTGCGCCTGCCGCTGGCCATCATCCTGATGATTCCGCTGTCTTTCGTGGGGCTGTTCCTGGCCTTCGGCTTGAGCGATTTCACTTTCGACAAAGGCGGTTTCGCGGCCTTCGTGATGCTCTCCGGCATCACGGTCAACGCGGGCATCTACCTCATCTCCGAATGGCGCGGGGAGCATCCTGCGGGGGGCGACGGCGCCCGGCGCGCCTACCTCCACGCCTTCTCCCGCAAGATCCAGCCCATCTCCCTGACCATCCTCTCCACGGTCCTGGGCCTCGTGCCCTTCCTCTTCGACGGTCCGGGCGAGGTGTTCTGGTTCTCCTTCGCCATCGGCACCATCGCCGGCCTGCTCTTCTCGGTGCTGGCCCTGCTGCTCTGGCTCCCGGTCTTCGCCCTGCCCCGTCCTGCCCGTCCGGAACGCCCGCCCCGCCGCCGGAAAAAGAAAGCAGACAGCCCCGTGTTGTTAGAAAGTATTGATACAGAATAAGATACAACCTTACCCCGGGGAAATTTCCCTAGAGCAAAACCAGAAAGAATAGATAAACAGATGATTAAGAAAACAGCAAGACTATTGGTGGTGGCTGCGCTGGCGGCCGCGCTGCTGCCCGGCTGCCGCCGGCCGGCGGGAGAGCTGCTGACCATCAACCTGCCCGAATTGGCCGGCGCCGAGTTGCAGACGGCGTGGACCCTGGACGGGGCCGTCAACCCGGAGGCGTATTATGAGATGGCCCCGGACCGGCCGCTGGGCTATGTCCGGATGACCGGCTATCGCGACGGGCTCCTGCTGGTCGGCATCCGCGACAGCGTCCACCTCGCCGGGCCCGACGGGCGCTTCGTCTCGTCGTTCTGCCGGAACGGCAACGGGCCGCAGGAGTATTTGGCGGCCAATATGTTTTTCGATCCGGAGGGGCGGATCCTGGCTCTGGATATGATGAAGCACCGCTCGCTCACCTACTTGACGGACGGCACCTTCGTGTCCGCGCAGGACAGCGTGTTCATCGTTGACGTCCACTTCTTCCCGGACGGGAGCCGGGCCCAGATGTGCCCGCCCCATTATATGGAAGGGGTGGAGTCGATCTTCACCGTGGAGGCGCCGGACGGAAGCACCCGGTATGCCAGTCCGGAACGGGATGCCAGCGAGAAGATGATTTCTCTGGGTGCCGGGAATTTCATCGCGGCGGAGGACGGTTCGTGCTACTTCAAGTACAGCAACCTGGACACGCTCTACCATATCCGCCCGGACCGGGTGGTGGCCGAGGCTGTGTTCGTGCGGCCGTCCAAGCCGGATGACCTGGTGGAGGACACGGCGGACGGGACAGTGGCGATCACGATGACCGTCGGGCGTTTCGTGGACCGCTCCTGCAAGGTGTTGGGAGACCTGTTGTTCTATAGTTTCCGGGACGGGGACGAGAAGAAAACGCACCATCTCGTCTATAATCTTCGAACGGGTGGGATGCTCTACCACGGCCTCGAGGCGCCGCTGCTGCGCGTCGGAGACCACGACGTGCGCACCTGGCCGGTGTACGTCCACGGCCGCGATGCCTGGTGCCAGCTGGCCCTCGAGGATGCCGAGGCGCTCCTGCCCGGCTACAACGACGATAGCAACAACGCCTATCTGCACATTGTTTCTCGATAGGGGATGTAACTTTTCCGCACCGCTTCCGTCTTATGAGTATGAAACGAATCTTTTGTCTGTTTGCTGCGGCGCTGCTGTGCGCCTGCGGCGGGCGGGATGGCGGCCGGACGGTCGACGTAACCACCGCCGCCCCCGCGGACCTCGAAGAAGTCGCCACTTTCTATGAACTCCTGCCCGTCGATGAGAGCGAGACACCGCTCCCGGCGGTGACGGACGTGAAGCGCTATGGCGACAAGGTATTCATCAAGTCCGGCCGATATCCGGATGTCCCGAAGA
>JAEEVG010000060.1 GCA_016290835.1 Bacteroidales bacterium
GTGACGAATCCGAATATCTCCTCCATTACCTTTATGGGCAACAATGGCGAGATCGTGGGTGGCCGCGTGTCGGTGACGATGGATGCGAACGGAAAACCCGTGTGGTCTCCGATCGAGGGCGAAGGCTCGACGTCGGTGCGGTTGGAGCGGCCGAACTGCTTCACGCCCGGCGATTACTACTTACTCACTTTCCTGCCGCAGACATTCCAGAACGGCTGGTCGCTGGTCTTCGAGAAATCGGACGGCACCGTGGGCAAGTACACCAAGACCGGGTCGGCTACTTTCGTGCGCGCGAGTTCGAAGAATGCGAGCAACCGCGACGTCGACCTGACCTACATTCCGATGTACGTCGAGATGGGGCCCGACATCGTGTGGGGCACGATGAATCTCGGCGCCAGCAGTCCGGAGGAGGTTGGTGATTATCTGGCCTGGGGCGAGACGGCGCCGAAAGCCTCCTATGGATGGAATAACTACCGTTTCGGCTCCCAGAATGCCCTGACGAAGTACGTGACGGACAACGCGTACGGGTCGGTGGTGGACCACAGGACGGCGCTCCTGCCGGAGGACGATGCCGCATCTTTGCGCCTGGGCCAGGGATGGCGTATTCCTACGAGCCAGGAATGGATGTGGCTTTCGAACAACTGTACGTGGACCGAGACGACGCAGAACGGCGTGGCCGGCTATTTGGTTACGAGCAAGGTGAGCGGCTACGCAGGCAACAGCATCTTCCTGCCGAAAGGTGGCTATTATTCCAGTAACTCCATTCTCCACGCAGGTGAGTATGGCTATTACTGGTCTTCCACCCTGCAGTCGGATAACAGCAATTACGCACAAAATTGTGATTATGGCGTCATGTCGGAGCCTCGTTACGAGGGACAGCCCGTACGCCCCGTGCGTATGCCCCGCGTGCTTCCGGGGTCCATGGAACTCGCTGAAGAGGCGATTACCGTGGGTATGGATTTAAGCCATAATCTGAGTGTGTCTTTCCAACCGTCCAATACGACGGACCAGAGCGTTGTCTGGACTTCCGCAAACCCGGCCATCGCCACGGTGAATGGTTATGGTGTGGTGACGGGCGTCAGCCCGGGCACGACGCAGATTGTCGCTACTGCGCTGGACAGCAGCCTGCCGTCGGTCAGCTGCACGGTCACGGTCATCCAGTCGTATGTGGATATGGGCGGCGGCTATGAGTGGGCGCTGTACAATGTCGGCGCCAATGCTCCGGAAGAGGCCGGCCAGTATTTCGCCTGGGCTGAGACTACCTCCAGGAATATCGCGCAACGGCCATTTGACTGGAATCACTATATGTTTGGACGCGAGGGCAACCTGTATGCTTACAACGATCGGGACGGTCTCGTCACCCTGCAGTCCAGATATGATGCGGCATCGACCTGGTGGAAAGGACGGTGGCGTACCCCCACGCTGGAAGACTGGCAGTGGCTGAAGGCGCACAGCACCTCTGCGGTGGTGACGGTCAATGGTGTCAGGGGCCGCAGGATCACCAGCAGCATCACCGGCAACAGCATCTTCCTGCCGTTCTCCGGGACATTTATCGGGTCCGACGTGGAGGGCGCGGGAAACTATGGACGCTTCTGGTCCTCCAGCCTTGCTTCCGATAAGAATTATGCCTATGCTGCCGAGGTGGACGCGAATGCCTTCCAGACCGGCTCTTCCGTGTTGCGCCCGTATGGCCTTCCTATCCGCGCGGTGCGCCATCAGGCTGTGGATTTGGGCAACGGCGTGAAGTGGGCGACCGCCAATCTTGGCGCTGCCGACGAGACGGATGCTGGAGACTACTTCGCCTGGGGCGAACTTTCGCCGAAGGATATGTATACCTGGAACACCTATCTATGGGGCACCAATACGGCGCTGACCCGATACATCACGGACCCTGATTATGCCGCCCCGTCGGCGTCGGTGGACAACTTGCAGCGTCTGTCTCTCCGCGACGATGCCGCCAGCGACAGCTGGGGCCAGGCCTGGCGGATGCCGACCAAGGATGACTGGACCTGGCTGCTGAACAACTGCACCTTGACCTGGACGGATAATTACTCAGGAACAGGCGTAGCTGGTTGTGTCTTCCAAAGCACTGTGAATGGCAAGCAGATATTCTTCCCGACAACTGGTTTTAAGGCCGGTCCTGTATTAACCGTAACCAATATGGGTTTCTATTGGTCGTCTTCGCTGGTTGTGGACGATCCATCAATAGCCTGGTGTTTGGCAACCACTTCCAATCTTTCGATGACGATGGTGACCAGCGAGCAGAGAATGATGGGCCTGGCTGTCCGTCCGGTCTCGGACAAATAAACGGACGCTCCCGGTATATCTGACAGACGGCCCCGGGCGGGGCCGTCTGTTTTGTGTGTCAGTCGGGCTGCATGGCGGCTTTGAAGACGTCGTCGGTCTGGAGGAAGAGGTGGTAGTAGGCCTTGTCTCCCAACTTGGAGTAGCGCCCTACGAGGGCCTGAACCTGGGTCATCATATACTGCTTGTCCGCCGCCCATTCATCGTCTTTGGGCACGAGGCCGTCCTTGGCTTTCGCGAAGGCGAGGAACTGCTGCTCCAGGCCGGCGCGGTCGAGGTAGGTCAGCAGCCGGTCGTAGTTGTCGATCGCGGAGAGGTCCTGCTTGTGGCCGTCAAAGAAGGCGGAGGCGAAGCGCATCGCCGTTGCTTTGCGGTTGCAGGCCACGTAGAAGGCCCCGGCGCGGGTGGTGTCCATCGGCACGAACACGTCGGGCAGGATGCCGCCTTTCTCGATGCGCATACTGTCGGCGCAGAACATCTCGCCGGACTCGTAGCGGCGTATCACCTCGTAGTCGTAATCGTCGGAATAGGGCTTCTGGATGCAGCGGCCCGAAGGCGTGTAGTAGCGCGCCACGGTGATGCGCATCCCGGAGTTGTCGGTGAAGAAGAACGGTTCCTGCACGAGCCCCTTGCCGAAGGTGCGGCGTCCGTAGAGAGTGCCACGGCCATTGTCCTGCAGGGCGCCGGAAAGGATCTCGCTGGCGGAGGCGGTGCCTTCGTTGACCAGCACCTTCACGCCGATGTCCTGGAAGGGTCCGCGGCCGTCGGCGTGGTACTCTTCCCGTTTGCGGTTGCGCCCCTGCAGATAGACGATCATCGCCCGCCGGGGCAGGAAGAGGTTGGAGAGTTTGCAGGCCTGGTCGAGATAGCCGCCGGTGTTGTCCCGCAGGTCGATGATCAGTTCCTTCATCCCTTCCTCGCTCAGTTCCAAGCAGGATTTGAGGAACTCCGTCTCGGTGGTGCGGGAGAATTTCGAGAGGCGGATGTAGCCCGTCGTGTCGCTAACCATGAAGGCGGCATCCACGGACCAGGTGGGGATCTTACCGCGCGTGATCTCGAAAGGAATGATCTCCGGGCCCCGCTTCACGGTCACGAGCACCTTGCTGCCCGCCACGCCCTTCATGCGCCGGACCATGCTGTCCTGGGGGAAATGGACGCCCGCGATATTGGTCGTATCGACCTTGAGCAGGCGGTCGCCCGGCTGCAGGCCGATCTTCTCGGAGGGGCCGCCGGGGATGACCTCGATCACGACCGCCGTGTCGTTGGGAACGTTGAACTGGATGCCGATGCCGTCGAAGTTGCCGGTGAGGTCGGCTTCCGATTCCTCGAGGACCAGGGGCGGCATATAGGCGGAGTGGGGATCCAGGGCGGCGAGGGCGGCAGCCGCCACGGCATCGCCGATTTTCTTGTGGTCCACGGAATCGACGTAGTTCTCGTCGATGCTTTGCAGGACCAGTTCGACTTTGCGCCAGTTGGCGCCGCCGACGCGGAGCATGCGGTTGCGCTTTCCGACTGTCTGGACGAGCAGCGAGATCAACAGGCCGATGACGATGCCCAGCAGGGCGACCAGCAGGGAGGATTTCTTCATAAGGATCAATCGATTTTCTCGACCTCGACGCCGGCGCGGCGGAGCAGGTCGATGCCGTCCGTGAGCCGGTATTCATCGCGGTAGACGACCCGCCGGATGCCGGACTGGATGATGAGTTTGGCGCACTCCATACAGGGAGATGCGGTCACGTAGAGGGTGGAGCCTTCGGCGCTGTTGCCGGACTTGGCCACCTTGGAGATGGCATTGGCCTCGGCGTGGAGGACGTAGGGCTTGGTGACGCCGTTCTCGTCTTCGCAGATGTTTTCGAAGCCGGAAGGGGTGCCGTTGTAGCCGTCGGAGATGATCATCCGGTCCTTCACGATCAAGGCACCTACCTGGCGGCGCTTGCAGTAGGAATTGGTGGCCCACACGGAGGCCATCTGCATATATTTGTCGTCGAACTTGTTCATAATCAGTTATCTTTGGTAGAGATAGCGCTTGATGCTCCGCTTGGGCGTGCGCTCGAAGTCTTCCGGCATGAATTCGATCTTCCGGATCTGGGCGTAGGCGGGGAGGAGCTTGTTGATCTCGGGGAGGCTGTCGGAAATGCGTTTCTCGATATCCTCGCGGGCCAGATCGTCGAGTTCGGCCTGGTGATAGTCCGGGTAGATCAGGGCCGTGAGTCCGCCGTTGTCCTCGACCACGAGGGATTCGACCACGTAGGTGACATTGTTGATGACGGCTTCGAGCTCTTCGGGATAGATATTCTGGCCGTTGGGCCCGAGGATCATGCACTTGGAGCGGCCGCGCAGGTAGAGGTAGCCGTCGTAGTCGATCACGCCGATGTCCCCGGTCTTGAACCAGTTGTCATTGGTGAAGCTGGCCTTGGTAGCCTGGCGGTTCTTGTAATAGCCCAGGAAGACATTGTCTCCCTTGATCTGGATCTCACCGGGCTCCCGGTAAGGATTCTTGGAGTCGATGCGGATCTCGCAGCCCGTGATCGGGATGCCGCAGGAGCCCTTGCGGGTCTTCCACCATTTGGCATAGGTGATCAGCGGGGCGCATTCGGTCATTCCGTAGCCGACGGTGAAGGGGAAGTGGATCCTGCGCAGGAATTTCTCGACCTCCGGGTTGAAGGCGGCGCCGCCCAGGATGACCTCTTCGAAGCGTCCGCCGAAGGCATCGATCATGCTGTTGCGGATTTTCTTCTGGATGACCTGGTCCACGATGGGGATGCGCATCAGGGATTTGTGGCGGTCCACCACCGGCTTGATCTGGGACTTGTAGACCTTCTCGATGATGAGCGGTACGGCGATGATGATGTCGGGGCGGATCTCGGAGAAGGCCCGCAGGATGACCTTGGGGCTGGGGGTGCGGGTCAGGAAGTGCACGTGCGCGCCGATGGTCATCTCGAAGAGGAACTCGAACATCATCCCGTACATATGAGCCGAGGGGAGCATCGCCACGACCTCGGACTCGCAGTTCATCTGCGGCTCGGCGGTCTCGCCGGCGAAGCGGATGTTGCACCAGAGAGCCCGGTAGGGAATCATCACGCCTTTGGAGAATCCGGAGGTGCCGGAGGTATAGTTGATCAGGGCGAGTTCGTCGGGCTGGTCTTCGTAGTAGTTGAGCTGGTTGGACGTGTAGCCATCCGGATAGAGGGCCTTGAAGGTCTTGGTGAGGTTCTCCCGGACGGCGACGAGATCCTGGTTCTTGGCGTAGAGGTAGTTGAGGGTGTTCATCTGGACGATGACCTCCAGGCCGGGCATTTCGGCTTCGGAGAGTCCCTGCCAGATCACCTCGTCCACGAAGAAGACCTTGGCGTCGGAGTGGTTGACCAGGTAATGGATGTTCTCGGGCTTGAACTCGTGCAGGATGGGCACGGGCACGGCCCCGTAGGTGGTGGTCGCCATGAAGCAGACACCCCAGTGGGCCTGGTTGCGGGAGCAGAGGGCGACTTTGTCACCTTTCTTCAGGCCGCATTTCTCGAAAGCGATGTGCAGAAGTTCGATGCGCTCCGCGACATCTTTGTATTTGAGCGTCGTGCCCTGGTAGTTGGAGAGAGCGTCGCGCTCCCAGTTCTCCTTGAAGCTCTTTTCGAGGAGTTTATTTACGGATTGGAATCCCATTGCAGTTTGATGCCTTTTTTGCCCCAGGCGAGGGTTTTTTGAGGTTCGTACACGAGGACGCGGCAGCCGCGCGCAGGCAATTTGATGCCGGCGCCTTCGGGCCGTCCGGCCTCGATGAAGGCACGTACGGCGGCGTCGCTGCCATAAATATACCATCCGCCGTAACTGGCGGTGACACTGTCGTCGGGAAGGGCGAAGGCGGAGCCGTACAGAGCGGGCAGAAAGCCGCGCCAGGGGTTCTCCGCCGGTTCACTATCTTCGATACTTTTGCCCGGCCGGACCAGGGTTACGGCGCCGCCCGGGAAGCGGACGAGGGCGATCTCCTGGATCTTCAGTTCCTGCTCCCATTTGAGGGGATCCTTGCCGGAGGCCTTCTTGAGGGCCTCGAGGGTACGCCGGTAGGGAGTGATGCGGACGGAGGCGTCCTGGTAGCGCTCCATGGCCAGGCGCATCTCGGGCAGGGTAACGCTTTCGGCCAGGGCCAGGGTCGTCCCGTCAGGCAGCACGGGGGCGAGCCGGCTGTCGCCGGCGGGCAGGGAAGCGAGGATATTGGCGTAGTAAGCATCCGAAGCGCCGCGGGAGAAGACCACGTCGAAGCCGCCGGAGGCAGGCCGCAGGATGGTCCAGTCTGCTACATTCCGCAGGAACGCGGTCAAATCGCGCCGGGGGAAGGCATCTGAGAGCCAGCCCTTCGGGATGAGGCGTTCCGCTCCGCTGTTGCGGAAAATGATGAACTCCCCGGATTCAGCCTGCTGCAGGGCTTCCTGGAAGCCGGGGGCATCCAGGATCCCGGTGTGCTCCGTGAGGTGGCGCCGCACGGCGGCGAGCTGGGCCTCGGAGGGGGTGATAAGCAGGAAGCCGTCGCGCTTGTTCTCCAAGTCGGGCCGGACGTATTCGGTGCGCAGCCGCAGCGTGGCAGCCTGGGCGGTCAGATCCTGGATCGACGCTGTCGAATCCGCATCCGCGCGGCCGGTATCCACGGCCAGCACGGGCACCAGCGAGCCGTTGAAGCATAGCGACAGGGCCATCCGCGCGTGCTTGAACGCGGACAGGTCGAGCTGGTGCAGCACGCTCGTGGAGTCGTACAGGGGCAGACCCCTCTCAAGCTGGTCGAAGCAGAGGACCGCCAGGGCGTCGGAAGGGACGGTGGAGAGGAGCTCCGGGACGTGCCGGTCCTGGGACGGGGCGCCGTCCTTACGCCCGCCTCCGCCGCAGGCGGCCAGGAGCGGAAGGACGAGGATCAGGGCGAACAGGCTTTTTTTGCACATAACCTACAAATATACTAATTATTTGAATTATGTTTTTTCAAGGAATTCAGTAACTTTGCACGTTTTTACGAGTGCAGGCTTCCGCACTGCGCGTCATTGTGACAGAATATGCAAGAAATCAGAAATATAGCCATCATCGCACACGTCGATCACGGCAAGACGACCCTGGTGGACCGGATGATCTATCAGGCCAACCTGGTCCGTCAGCCGGAGAATCTGGGTCAATTGATCCTCGACAATAACGACCTGGAGCGCGAGCGGGGGATCACCATCCTCGCCAAGAACGTGTCCGTCATCTATAAAGGTGTTAAGATCAACATCATCGATACCCCGGGCCACAGCGATTTCGGCGGGGAAGTGGAGCGTGTCCTCAATATGGCGGACGGCGTGCTGCTGCTCGTCGACGCGTTCGAGGGGTGCATGCCCCAGACCCGTTTCGTCCTGCAGAAGGCCATCCAGATGGGCAAGAAGCCCATCGTGGTGATCAACAAGGTGGACAAGCCCAACTGCCGTCCGGACGAGGTGCAGGAAGAGGTCTTCGACCTGATGTTCAATCTCAACGCCACCGAGGAGCAGCTCGATTTCACGACCGTCTACGGCTCCGCCAAGCAGGGCTGGATGTCGCTTGACTGGAAGAAGCCTTCCTCCGACATTACCCCGCTGCTCGACACAATCCTCGACGTGATTCCGGCTCCGCCCGTGGTCGAGGGCACGCCCCAGCTGCTCATTTCCTCGCTGGAGTATTCTCCCTATGTGGGCCGCATCGCCGTCGGACGCCTCACCCGCGGGGTGCTGCGCGCCGGCCAGCAGATCAGCCTGTGCAAGCGCTACGATATCATCCAGAAGCAGAAAATCAAGCAGTTGATGGTCTTCGAGGGCCTCGGCAAGACGGCGGTGGATTCCGTGCAGTGCGGTGACATATGCGCCGTGGTGGGCATCGAGGGCTTTGAGATCGGCGACACCATCGCCGATTTCGAGAATCCGGAGGCGCTCGAGCCCATCGCCGTGGACGAACCGACGATGAGCATGCTCTTCACGATCAACAATTCTCCTTTCTTCGGAAGGGATGGCAAATATGTGACTTCCCGCCACCTCAAGGAGCGCCTGGAAAAGGAGTTGGAGAAAAACCTCGCCCTGCGGGTCAAGCCGGGCCTGACGGCGGATTCGTTCGTGGTCTACGGACGCGGCGTACTGCATCTCTCGGTGCTCATCGAGACCATGCGCCGGGAGGGATTCGAGCTGCAGGTAGGCCAGCCCAAGGTGCTGGACAAGACCATCGGCGGGCAGCGTTGCGAGCCCGTGGAGGACCTCTCGATCGAGGTGCCCGAGGCCTTCGTGGGTGCGGCCATCGAGATCGCCACGCGCCGCAAGGGTGCGCTGGTGCGGATGGAGCCGCGCGGCGACCGGACGCTGCTGGAGTTCGAGATCCCGACCCGCGGCCTGATCGGCTTGCGCTCCAACCTGCTGACCGCCAGCCAGGGAGAGGCCATCGTGGCGCATCGCTTCAAGGAGTATCAGCCCTACAAGGGCGAGATCGAGCACCGAGGCAACGGTTCGCTCGTCTCCATCGAGACCGGCCAGGCCATCGCTTATTCGATGAACAAACTCCTGGACCGCGGCCGCTTCTTTGTGGAACCCGGAGAGGAGATCTACGCCGGAGAGGTGGTGGGGGAGCATACCCGCGAGCGCGACCTCAACATCAACATCTGCAAGACCAAGAAGCTGACCAACGTCCGCGCAGCCGGTTCCGATGAGAAGATCATCCTCCCGCCGGCCATCAAATTCTCACTGGAGGAAGCCCTGGAGTATATCCAGGATGACGAACTCGTGGAAGTCACTCCGCATTTCATGCGCATCCGCAAAATTTTGCTCGATCCGCTGGCGCGCAAGCGAAACAGTGACAATGAGGACTGATTTTAGTTGTTAATCGCGAAAAAATTGCTAACTTTGCAACCCTTTGTAGTTAAACTGACAAGTTTGAAGCCCGGAACGAACCATTTTGTATGGCACGCAGGGGCAGAGTTCTTTGAATCATTCGGGAATGTGGAGATTCTCGATGCCGACCTGGAAGTGACGGCCGATGTGCGCAATCACGGCCTGACGGCGGATGCCGTCTGCGAGATTGCGGGGACTGTGACCGTCGCCTGCGACCGGTGTCTGGAAGATCTGGTGATCCCGGTGGAGACCTCCTTCGAAGAGAGTTACACGCCGGAGTCCGACGAGCTGGACCTGAGGCAGGATGTGTACGATTATGTGTGCATCTCGCTTCCGATGCAGCGGATGCATCCCGAGGGAGAATGTAATCAGGAGACTACAAAGTATTTAAGTAAATAATATTTAAAAAGATAAAGCAATGGCACATCCGAAACACAAACTTTCCAAGCAGCGCAGGGACAAGCGTCGTACCCACGATTTCGCGCCGGTTCCGACCCTCGCGACCTGCCCGAACTGCGGTGCGACCGTGATCTATCACCGTGTCTGCCCCGAGTGCGGTTACTACAGAGGCCGTCAGATCGTTGTCAAGAACGCTGAGTAATCTGTGGTCCCTTAGTTCAACGGATAGAACGAAGGTTTCCTAAACCTTAAATACAGGTTCGATTCCTGTAGGGACTACGAAGGGGGCACCTGAATCAGGTGCCCCCTTCGTAGTCGTATTTACCTTTTACATGGGTTTGAGACGGCGGGAGAGGCGGGCGCAGAGGCCCGGGAAGAAGCGTTTGATGAAGACCATCAGGAGTTCGCCCCGGCCCACGAGCACTTCGCGCCGGCCCCGGCGCACCGCCCGCACGATCCTGGCGGCGGCCTTCTCGGCCGGAAGCCCCCCGGCCTGGCCGGGATCGAGCACCCCGTGCGGCACCCCGCCCTTGTCCAGGGCATAGCGGGAGATGTTGGTGCGCACGCGCCCCGGGCAGACGAGGGTGACGCGGATGCCGCGCGCATAGTATTCCGCCTGCAGGGTTTCGAAAAAGCCGTAGAGCGCAAATTTCGAGGAGCTGTAGGCGCAGCGCAGCGGGAATCCGAAACGGCCGGCGATGGAGGTGGTGACGGCGATGTGGCCCCCGCCTCGTTCCAGCAGCAGCGGCAGCAAGGCCCTGGCAATGGAGACCGACGAGAAGTAATTGATCTCCATGATCTTGCGTATCATATCCATGGAAGTATCCTCGACGGTAGTGCGCTGGCTGATGCCGGCGTTGAGGTATACCGTATCCAGTCCGCCGAAAGCCGTCCAGGCCCCGTAGACCAGCGCCTCGATACCCGCAGGGTCGCCCAGGTCATAGGGGAGCACGGCCACGCCTGCCGCGCCCAACTCGCGGCAGCGCTGCGCCGCGGCTTCGAGCCGCTCCGCCGACGAGGAAGTCAGCACCAGATTTGCGCCCTGCGAGGCGTAAAGGCAGGCGCAGGCTTCGCCGATTCCGGACGAGGCGCCGGTGATCCAGACCGTCTCCATCGCGCTATTCTTCGCGTTTCCGGCCGCGGGACACCACCCCCATCATCCGGAAGAGGAACTTGGGCAGGGGCTTGCGGGGGTCCCGGCGTCGCATGTCGATGAACCAGCCGAGTTTCTTGGCCACGGGGATCTTGTGGGTCTCCACAAATTCGATCAGCGTGCCGTCCGGGTCCTCGATGTAGGTGAAGTGGCCGGAAGCATCGCCCATGTCGAACTGCTGCCCGTCCGGGCAACTGTCCACGGTGAAAGGATGGCCCTTGCCGGCGCAGAAGCGTCCGAGGGCCTGCATCCCGGTGATGTCGTAGCAGATCTGGATGAATCCCGGATCGCCCCAGAAGCGCCCTTCGTAAATCTTGCGGGGCGTGCGGTCCAGCGCCTGAACCAGCTCGATGCAGTCCGCTCCGAGCAGACCGGAGAAGGCTCCGACCCTGGCCTGTGAGGGCTTCAGGAGCACCCGGCGGTAGCGTTCCGCGCCACCGGCCATCCAGGCCCAGTCTTCGAAAGCACCCGTCCGGTCATAGACGATCGTGTCGTAGCCGAGGACCTCCCGGTAGAAGTCGATGGAGCGTTCCATTTCGGTCACGCCGACCAGGGCGCCGGCTACGCCGCCCGTCAGGCGGTGCTGCTCGAGGTAGAGATAGTCCTGCCGGACCAGCTGGAAGCAGTTGCCGAAGGGATCCTTGACATAGAAGCAGGGCGTGCCGTCGGGCAGGGTGGCGGGTGTGCTGAGGTCCGTCCATTTGGCGGAGAGCTCCCGGTGGAAGGCCGCAATGTCGCGGCAGGCCACCTTGGCGGCGAAGATACCGAGGTCGCCCACAGCGATCTCGAATCCCACGGGTACGGGAGTGCGTTTGGAATATTGCCAGATCTCGAATCCGCCGCCGCCCTGGAGGTTGGCGACGATGCTGGCGTGGCGCTGCTGCGCCTGTCCGCCGGTGTAGGGAAGCATACGTTCCGCCACGGTGTCATCCTCGAGGATCTTGACATCGGCGCCGAACATCTCGTTGAGCCAGTTCCAGGTCTTGTTGAAGTTCTCGGTCCCGACGCCCACCTGCTGGATGCCGGAAATCATAAACTGATCCATATCGTTCATACTGTATTATCCGTTTCGGAATAACAAAGATAACGATTCCGTGCGGAAAAACCTATCGGCTCCCCGCTAATAAACCGCAGACCGGGCAATCGGCCTACCGTACGGTAAGCCAATTGATCAAGTGGGTCATGTTCTGCATGTAGGTCCAGGTGGAGATGCACTCCTGCGGGAGGGGGGCATCCGAGAATCCCGGATTTTCGTGCGAGACGCCGGGCAGGCCACCGGGCCAGTAATCCTTGGATGCAAGGGCATCCACGAGGGCCTGGACAGCCTCCTGGCGTTCGGGTACGCCGCTGCCGCGCGAACGGTACAGGGGGAAACGGCGCTGCTGTGCCTTATTTCCGAGGAAAGGCGAATCGGCGGTGGCCTCCTCGACGCTCATCTTCAGCAGGGCCTCATACTGCTCCTTGAGGGGCCCATAGTTGATGGTGCGGTAGGAGCGGTAGTGGGTGATGAGGTTGTTGCGGTCATAGTCTACCCAGTATTTGCCGTCGGCGCGGTGCAGGTAGAGGGGCTTGCCGCTGCCCACTTCCACGAAGGTGGGGCAGAGAATCTGGCCTTCGCGCAAGTTCTGCCGGAAGAAGGCGACCTCTTCGGGGCTGTACTTGATGCTGTCGAGGAATTCGAGGGCGTCCGGGATGCGGGCGAGGTACTTCGTGTCACCCGTCCAGCGGTAGAACATCATCAGGTTGCCGATCATCTCGGCCGTGGCCGTGGAGGCATAGCCGCGCGGCTCGAAATCGCGCGCGTGCCCGGGGCTGTAGTTGAGGTCCAGCTGGTGCTGCATTGCCCAGCCGGCCTGCGGCTTGCCGCCCTGGAGGACCAGCACGCAGCTCATCGCCCGCCGGATGGGCTCCAGCACGCGCTCCTCTCCGAGAATCTGCCAGCAATCCAGCAGGAAGTTGATGTTGCCGGTGTGGACCCCGTCGTTGATGGTGATGAAAGAACTGTAGTCGGGCTTGCCTTCCTTGACAAAGTCGTAGCGCAGGGGCCAGCGCTGCGGCCAGCCGCCCACGGGATACTGGCTCTGGATCATGAAGTCGATGGCCTTGTCGATGGCGGGACGGTAGCGGGGATCCCAGTGCTCGGCGTACATCCGCAGCAGGAAGCCCGCGGCGTCGATGGTGCCGTCGTCGAAGGTGGCGTTGCCGGAATAGTGGAGGTGCTCCTGGGCACAGTACTGGTAGCCGCGGGCGACAGTCTCGTACCAGTCCTTGAGTGAGGCTTCGCCGGCGAAGTCGGCCATGTAGTTCCAGCCGCCGCAGGGCAGCTGCGCCCAGATCACGGCCGCAGCCGCCTCCTCGGCGGCCCGCAGGTAGTATTCATCGCCGGTGGCGTGGTAGGCATCGAGGAAGATATCGCCCATCGCGGGCGTGCCGCGCTCGATCCACATCATCGTGGGTTTGCACTCGAGTTCTCCCCAGACGCGGGAGAAGTCGGGGGCGTAGTTCCAGAGGTAGGCGCCGTTGTTGGAGACTTTCTCCACCATGAAGGTCGTGGCTTTCTTCATCGTGGCGCGGACCTGGTCATCCGTGAGCCCCTTGGGCTTCGCCGCCTGCAGCGGCAGGACCGCCAGGAGGCTTATCAAAATCAGGATTCGTTTCATAATCAATTTCTTACGGCATCGGTTTCAGACCTTCCCAACGGACATCCCAGCCGCCGTCTTTGGGGAAGCCCGGATTCTCGACTTCGCAACCGTCCCAGCCGGCGCACATCATCCCGACGGCGAGCAGCAGGCCGCCGTTGCCCGGGAGATACATCCGGAGGGTCTCGGAGCGATAATTGTTTCCGCTCGGCAGGAGCAGGTCGCTGCGGTCGTCCATGGTGATGGCGCGCACGGCGATGTCAGGCCGCAGCAGGCGGGTGGCGTTCATCGCGAACGAAGGATAGTTCCAGCTCCAGTTGCCCCGTTGCCAGCCCCAGCGTTCCGCCGCGCGGTCGAGGGTCTTCTGCATGTTCTCCTCGGTGAAGAGGGGGCAGGCCGGCAGCATGCCATAAGCCAGCAGGTTCTCCGTGGAGGTACCGCTGACGCTGGTGCGGGCGGGATCGAGCGGGACGATCTGCGAGGAGGTGCGCCCGCGCTGACCGTCCTTGTAGCCGCCTGCGGGAGCCGGCGGGGCGATGACCCGCAGGATGGTGCCATTCTCATAGTCCGGTACGCCGGGACCCTTCTCGGCGGGCAGATAGATGCCCTCGGGGCTGGCGGAGAGCGGAGAAAGATTCGCCAGGATCTCATCCCAAGCGGCCACGCGCTCCCGGCCCAGACGCTCGCGCCACTGTTGGGCGACGCTCAGGCCGAAGTGCCAGTAGGATAGTTCGAAAGCGGGATTGAGGGTGTAGTCTTCGCTGAGGGATTCGCTGGCGGCGCAGGCTCCTTCGATGACATAGCGGTCACGCTCGGGGTCGTAGTTGACGAAGGCGGCCATGAATTCCGCCGTCTGCTGGACGATGTCGGCGTATTCCTCGAGGAAGGCCCGGGAAGGCTCGGCCCGGTAGATCAGTTCGGCCATGTAGATGGGGTGCGGCTGCTGCCAGATGATGTAGGAGCCGATGTCGGAAGGGGCCTCCGTGGCGGAGGGATCCGTCATCTTCATCCACCGCACACCCGGGAAGCCCTGACGCTCCGCGATGCCTCTGGCGATCGGCTGCGCGGTCTTGTACCATGCGAGCTGGCGGCGGAGCAGTTCAGGCTGGTTCCAGACAGCCCAGTGGAAACTGTGCCACATCACCATCTCCAGGTGGAACTTGCCGTGCCAGGAATTGTAGGTCATGCCGGTCTCGGCGGGCGGGAAATGCTGCGCCTCCTGGACCCGCAGCAGGTATTGCGACAGCACAACGCGCTTCTCCAGCAGGGCCGCACGCGAGTCGGTGCAGTGCGAGAAGTCGATCACGCCCGTGGTCGTCCAGTAGCCGTTCCAGAGGCTCTTGGCGGACGCGGCGGCTTCGGCGAAGGCCGGGACGGGTGCGGCGGGATACTCCGGGCTGAAGCGGACGCTGAACTCCCAGTCACCCCCTTCCGGTGTCAGGAGCAGGCGGTTGGGCCCGGTCTGCGAAAGGGTGGCCCGGCCGCTCCAACGAACGGATACATAGTAATTTACATCACCGAGCGTGCGCAGGATCAGCGCGCTGCCGTCCCCCTGGGAGAGGATTTCGGTGCTATGGAGCTCGTCCGCATTCCAGTCGGAAGCGTCGTCGGTGTGCACCCCGCTGGGGTAGGGGAAGCGGAAAGAAATCGGCAGGGGCTGCGCTGCGTTCACGCGCGCGGCGAGCAGGTCCTCGCCCTCGCCTCCGCTGACGGTCTCCACCTTGACGGGCAGGCCCTTCCAACTGAAGGAGGAATGCAGGACGCCGTCCCACATATCCAGGGTCTGGTCCACCTGGCCGATCTCGTCCGGCTGCATCCCTTCGAAACCGATGTTGCCGAGGTGGAGGCGGTGGGGGTTGGCGCGGATCCAGGCGGCTGCCGCCTGACTGCGGGGTGACTGGGCATAGCCCATCTGCACGGAGTAGACGCCGTGCGGGTGTCCGGGCAGCGGGTGGTTTTCGAGGGTCTCCTCAAAACGGAAATTCTCGGTGTTGGGGAAGGCGTGCCAGCCCCACTCACTGTATGTGCCCAGTGACAGGCCGTCTTTGCAGTATTCGGGGAAGGTCTGCAGGCCCGTGGCGTCGAGGGTCAGGGTGAAGCAGCCATTGCCGAGGTTGAGCGAGTTCAGCGGGGCGAGGGCATC
>JAEEVG010000104.1 GCA_016290835.1 Bacteroidales bacterium
GCCGGCTGCGCCGCCTGTCGCGCCGCCGCGCCGCCTACGGCCGCTACATCGGCTGGGGCCTGCGCCACCGCTGGGTTTACTGGGTGCTGCTCATCGCCCTGTTCGGCATCCCCACCTGCCTGCTGCCCAGCAAGTTCGGCGACGAGAACCGCGCCTCGCTCAAGCCCCACCAGGTCGTGCTCAACAAGATCGTGGGCTGGAAGCCCTACGCCAACAACAAGAGCACGGTGGACAAGATCCTCAGCTCCACCTTCGGCCTTTTCAACAAGGCCATGAACCACTCCAACTTCTACCGCGAGCCGTCCCGTCCGCAGCTCTCCATCCGCGCCGGCATGCCCGAGGGCTGCACGGTCCAGCAGCTCAACGAGGTGATGCGCAGTATGGAGAACTACCTCGCCCACTTCGACGAGATCGACGTCTTCGAAACGAGCGTCACGTCCTACAACGACGGCTCCATCACGGTCTGGTTCAAACCCGAATACGAGGGCACCTGGCTGCCCTCGCGCATCAAGGGCGACATCATCTCGATGGCCACCAACTTCGGCGGGGCCAACTGGTCCGTCACGGGCATCGACGACAGCTACTTCAACAACAACATCCGCACGGACACCAAGTCCAACACCATCAACCTCACGGGCTACAACTACGATGAGCTCTCCGACTACGCCGAGCGGCTGATCGAGCACCTGCGGACCAACCGCCGCGTCTCCGAGCCCGAGGTCTGGGGAATGAATTACTCCGACCGACCCCGGACGGAGTTCAACCTGCGCTATGATTTCGAGGCGCTCAGCGCCCGGGGCATCAGTCCCTACGCCTACTACGCCGCCCTCCAGTCGCCGCTCTACGATGCGGCCCTGCGCACCCTCCCGTACGACGGGAAATATGTCCGCGTGCGCCTCGTTTCCTCGGCCAAGGACGAGCTGGACCTCTGGCATATCGACAATTCCGCCGTGTCGGTGGACGCCGACCACAAGATGAAGCTCTCCGAGGCGGGGAGCATCTCCAAAGACCGCACGGGCCTGCCCATCCGCAAGGAGAACCAGTCCTACGCGATCTCGGTGCGCTTCAACTTCATCGGCTCCTACCAGCTGTCCAACCGCGCCATCAAGGAGGCGGTGGACTGGATGAACGACGAGGTGCTGCCCATCGGCTTCCGGGCCGACAACAACCAGAGCGGCTGGTTCTACAACGAGAAAGAGAAATTCGCCTGGCTGATCCTGCTGGTGATCGCCATCATATTCGTGATCTGTTCGATCCACTTCAACTCCCTGCGCCTGCCGCTGGCCATCATCCTGATGATTCCGCTGTCGTTCGTGGGCTTGTTCCTGGCCTTCGGCCTGAGCGATTTCACCTTCGACAAGGGCGGCTTCGCGGCCTTCGTGATGCTCTGCGGCATCACGGTCAACGCCGGCATCTACCTCATCTCCGAATGGCGCGCCGAACGAGCCTGTCATCCTGAGCGAAGCGAAGGATCTACCCGCCAGTACCTCCGCGCCTTCGGCCACAAGATCCAACCCATCTCCCTGACCATCCTCTCCACGGTCCTTGGCCTGATCCCCTTCCTCTTCGACGGCCCGTCCGAAGTCTTCTGGTTCGCCTTCGCCATCGGCACCATCGCCGGCCTGCTCTTCTCGATTCTCGCCCTGGTCCTCTACCTCCCCGTCTTCGCCCTGCCCCGTCCTGCCCGTCCGGAACGCCCGCCCCGCCGCCGGAAAAAGACAAAGAATCAATGATACCGATAGATATGAAAACACTGAGAATCTTCGTGGTGGCCGCGCTGGCGGCCGCGCTCCTGGCCGGCTGCCGCCGGCCGGCGGGAGAGCTGCTGACCATCAACCTGCCCGAACTGGCCGGTGCCGAGCTGCAGACGGCGTGGACCCTGGACGGGACCGTCAACCCGGAGGCGTACTACGAGATGGCGCCGGACCGGCCGCTGGGCTATGTCCGGATGACCGGCTATCGCGACGGGCTCCTGCTGGTCAGCATCCGCGACAGCGTCCACCTCGCCGGGCCCGACGGGCGCTTCGTCTCGTCGTTCTGCCGGAACGGCAACGGGCCGCAGGAGTATCTGGCGGCCAATATGTTCTTCGACCCGGAGGGCCGGATCCTGGCCCTGGACTTGATGAAGCACCGCTCGCTTACCTACTTGACGGACGGCACTTTCGTGTCCGCGCAGGACAGTGTAACCATCGTTGACATCCACTTCTTCCCGGACGGGAGCCGGGCTGTGATGCGCCCGCCTATGGAAGGGGCGAAGTCGATCTTTACCGTGGAGGCGCCGGACGGAAGCACCCGCTATGCCAGCCCGGAGCGGGATGCCAGCGAGAAGATGATTTCTCTGGGTGCCGGGAATTTCACCGCGGCGGAGGACGGTTCGTGCTACTTCAAGTATAGCAATCTGGATACGCTCTACCACATCCGCCCGGACCGCGTGGAGGCCGAGGCGCTGTTCGTGCGGCCGTCCAAGCCGGATGACCTGGTGGAGGACCAGGCGGACGGGTCGGTGAGGATCGGGATGACGGTCGGGCGTTTCGTGGACCGCTCCTGCAAGGTGCTGGGGGACCTGCTGTTCTATAGTTTCCGGGACGGGGACGAAAACAAGACGCACCATCTCGTCTATAACCTGCGCACGGGCGAAATGCTCTACCACGGTCTCGAGGCGCCGCTGCTGCGCGTCGGGGATTGCGAGGTGCGCACCTGGCCGGTGTACGTCCACGGCCGCGATGCCTGGTGCCAGCTGACCGTTGAGGATGCCGAAGCGCTCCTGCCCGGCTATGGCGACGACAGCAACAACGCCTATTTGCACATTGTTTCTCGATAGGGGATGTAACTATTCTGCGCCGCTTCCGTCATATAGGTATGAAACGAATCTTATGGATATTTGCTGCCGCGGTGCTGCTGTGCGCCTGCGGCGGGCGGGACGGCGGCCGGACGGTCGACGTGACCGCCGCCGCCCCCGCGGACCTCGAAGAGGTCGCCACTTTCTATGAACTCCTGCCCGTCGATGAGAGCGAGACACCGCTCCCGGCGGTGACGGACGTGAAGCGCTATGGCGACAAGGTATTCATCAAGTCCGGCCGATATCCGGATGTCCCGAAGA
>JAEEVG010000105.1 GCA_016290835.1 Bacteroidales bacterium
ACCGCGAGACATCGGCCTGGACCAACTGGCAGGAACCCCTCAAGGGCATCTCCTCCGCCTACGAACACAAGTTCTACCCCGACGAATTCAACGACTTCGCCGCCCGCATGCAATGGGCCGCCGAAGGCCGCGGCAACCGCAACCCGGTCGTGGTCATCGACGGGAGCGATAGTCTTAAACCATTGGAAATCAAAGCGAAACCGGGAAAGACGCTCACTTTCGACGCCTCCGCCTCCATCGATCCCGACGGCGACGCCTTGCGATTCGAATGGTGGTTCCAGGAATTCCCCGGCGAGACGGTCTATCCCGCCATCGACCAGCCCCAGGACGCCAAAGTCCAGGTCACCCTCCCCGACAAACCCGGCTCCTACCACCTGGTCTGTGAGGTCCACGACACCGGCCCCTTCACCCTTCCCGCCTACCGCCGGATCATCCTCACCGTCGAATAGGCGCTCGGGCATATCGCATCGAGCCCTTAGCACGCGCCAGGTCACGTTTTGGGGTAAAACGTGCCCCCTGCCGTGCTCTGGCACGTAGGAGGGAACAAAATCGCGGCAAATCGTACCCCCAGCCGTGCCAAGAGCCCACACCTGCGCCAGAAAGAGCCCACACCGTCCCTGCCTGGCTGGTGTACATGTCTGACTTGTACACGCCGAGCCGCTTGCGATGGGCTCTTTTTGTTCATACCTCCCGCCAAAAGGCCTTCTAGCGTCATTTCCGAGGAGACTTGTACATAGAAAGAGAGTCCGAGGGCCATTTCGTTGTACAAGCCAGACTTGTACACACCAAGACAGGCGTGTATACCACGAAAGACCGGTGCACCCTGTAAGACCGGTTTACCCTGCGAGACCGGTAGTGCTGCACGCATCGAATGCGTGCAAAGGAAATGCGTTGCGGGGCAGTTTAGCGGTACGCTTCTCCTGCCAAGCTGGCCTCAGGGAACGGTTTGCCGGAGATGCGTACAAGAGATCGCCTTTCCGGGCCCCTTGCATTGTACACATCAGATGCGTACACGATTCTCCCCGAAAAATCGTATCTTTGACTCGGTAAAAATGAAACGAACGATGAAAAAGTTGCTTATTTTCCTGGCGGCCGCCGCGATGACGGTGTCCTGCATCATCAATATCGGCGGGGGAAGCGCCGTGTGGGTAGGCGAGTGCACGGAGGAAGGGATCGACTATACCGAGGTCCGCGAGGTCGGGCATTTCCGGGCGGTCGCGTCCAGCCTCCCCGCCAATGTGTATTATGTCCAGGCCGACAAGCAGGAGGTCCGCGTGGAAACCACCGAGGAGCTCGCGCCCAAGGTGCTGACCACGGTCGAGGACGGGAAACTGTCTCTCAAGCTCGAATCCGGCCGGTATCCCAAGCTGATCCTCCGCGTGGTCGTGTCCTCCCCGGACATCGAAAAGCTGTCGGTCAGCGGCAGCGGCAACCTGTTCCACGAGGGCGTCCTGCACGCCTCCGGCTCCCTGGCCTTGAAGGTCTCGGGAAGCGGCGACATGGTCATGGGCGAGATCGACAGCCGGGATTTCACGGTCCAGTGTAGCGGCAGCGGGAGCATCCGTGCCGGCAAGCTGGCCTGCGACGACTTTGACGGCAAGGTCAGCGGGTCGGGAAACGTGCGGATGGGCAGTATCTCCTGCGACGACTTCGAAACGGGCGTCAGCGGGTCCGGCGACTTCTTTGTGGACAAGCTTACCTCGACGGGCGGCGCTTCGGTCCGGGTCTCCGGCAGCGGCAACGTCCGCCTGAGCGAAGTGACCGTCAACGGGAACATGGACCTGAAAACCGGCGGTTCGGGCGACGTCACCGTCAATGGTTCCTGCCACGACGTGACTGCCTCCACCTCCGGCTCCGGCAACATCACCGGCGACCTCAAGTACGACAGCATCAGCACGCACACCTCCGGCTCCGGGGACGTGAGGCTGTAGGCCTCCTTTCCGCATGAATCCCGTCACCCAGCGCCTCCTGAGCCAGCAGCTCGCGGCCCCGCAGTTCAAGGATCCGGCGGAGGTCGTGTCCTGGTTCGGGGCCATGCAGGCCCAGGACTACAAGTCCATGCGCTGGGCCGTGTCCATGCGGACCCGCCGGCCGTCCGGCAAGGCCTTCGAGAAGGCCTACAACGACGGGCGGATCATCCGGACGCATCTGCAGCGCACCACCTGGCAGCTCCTCGCCGGCGAGGACCTGGGCTGGATGCTGAAGCTGTGCCGCCGCAAGGCCCTCGCCGGGCTCCGCGGCTGGATGCACGCCAACGGCGTGGACATCCCCGCGGAGGAGGAGAAGCGCATCAGCGGCATCTTCGGCGAAGCGCTCGCGGGGCATCGCAGTGTCCAGAAGGAGTTCCTCGCGGAGGCCCTCCGCGAGCGCGACATCCAGATGACCGAGCAGCGGTTCTCCTACCATCTCCGCCTGGCGGAGCTCTCGGGCTTGCTGTGCTCGGGCGACCTGCATCCGACCAAGCGGACGCTGGCCCTTGTGGCGGAGAAAGTGCGTAATCCGCTGGTTCTGAGCCACGAAGAGGCCCTCGCCCTCCTTACTCGCAAATACTTCCGCAGCCACAGTCCCGCCACGTTGGAGGACTTCGTGTGGTGGTCCGGGCTGAATGTCAACGACTGCCGGCGCGGCATCGCCGCCCTCGGCGACGAGCTCCAGGTCGAGCGGTGGAAAAGCCGTGGAGAGCGAGGGGCTGGCCGCGACTTCTACGTCCACGCGGACGCCCGCACCCGCGGCTTCCGCCGCGGCAGCGTCCTCCTCCTCCCCGCCTTCGACGAATACCTCATCGGCTACAAGAGCCGCGACATCGTCCTCCATCCCGACCACTCGCACCACGCCCACAACAACTCCGGCATCTTCTACCCCATCGTCGCCCTTGACGGCTACATCGTGGGCAACTGGTCCCCTTCCGCCCACGACGGCGATCTCACCCTTTTCGACGAATCGACGGTGGTCCCGACCGACCCCTTCCACGCTCAGCTCGCCACCTACCGCTCCACCCTCAAGCTCAAGCGATAATCCTCAAACACCACCGATATGAAACGAATCCTGATCCTCGTGTGCGCCCTGGCGATGGCCGCGTGCGCGCAGAA
>JAEEVG010000061.1 GCA_016290835.1 Bacteroidales bacterium
CATCCACGAAATACTGGCCCGTGTAACCCAGCGCCTTGATGGCGGCGTCAGCCTCCGCACGGGTGCTGGCGGGTTCGGTGCCGATGATATTGTGCTCGCGGTTGGACTTGTTCCAGACGGGCACGAAGTGCACGCCGAAGAGCTGCTCGGCCTCGATGAGGGCCTTGAGCTGGTTGATACCTTCGTGGGCGAAACGGTCGCCGGTGCCGAAGGAATACTTACCGATTTTCAACATATTTCTTATTGATTATTAGTTAATTATGCAATATAGGTACCGGCGACCGTGTCACCGCCGTGACCGGTCCAGTTGGTGTGGAAGAACTCGCCGCGCGGCTTGTCGGTGCGCTCGTAGGTGTGGGCGCCGAAGTAGTCGCGCTGGGCCTGCAGGAGGTTGGCCGGCAGGCGCTCGCAGCGATAGCCGTCATAGTACTCGAGGGCGGAGGTGAGGCAAGGGGCCGGGACACCGTTCATCACGGCGCAGGCCACGACGTTGCGCCAGCTCTGCTGGGCATCGGCGAGCTTGCCCTGGAAGTAGGAGTCGAGCAGGAGGTTCGCCAGGTCGGGGTTCTTGTCGAAGGCTTCCTTGATCTTGCCGAGGAACACGCTGCGGATGATGCAGCCGCCGCGCCACATCAGGGCGATGCCGCCGTAGTTGAGGTTCCAGCCATACTCCTTGGCGGCCGCGCGCATCAGGGTGTAGCCCTGGGCGTAGGAAACGACCTTGGCGGAGAAGAGGGCCTTGCGCAGATCCTCGAGGAAGGCGGCGCGGTCACCCGTGAACTTGGCGGGTTTCGGGCCGACCAGGACCTTGCTGGCAGCCACGCGCTCCTCTTTCTGGGCGGACAGGCAGCGGGCGAACACGGACTCGCCGATCAGCGTCAGGGGCACGCCCTGATCGAGGGAGGCGATGGCCGTCCATTTGCCGGTGCCCTTCTGGCCGGCGGTATCGAGGATGTAGTCGAGCACATAGTTGCCGTCCTCGTCCTTCTTGGCAAGGATGTCGCGGGTGATCTCCACCAGGTAGCTGTCGAGGTCGCCCTTGTTCCACTCGGCGAAGGTCTGGTGCATCTCCTCGTTGGTCATCCCGAGGATGTCCTTCATAATCTGATAGCACTCGCAGATGAGCTGGATGTCACCATACTCGATGCCGTTGTGGACCATCTTCACGAAGTGGCCGGCACCGTTCTCGCCCACCCAGTCGCAGCACGGGGAACCGTCCTCGACCTTGGCGCAGATGCTCTGGAAGATCGGCTTGACATAGGGCCAGGCAGCGGGAGATCCGCCGGGCATCATGGAGGGACCCTTGAGGGCGCCTTCCTCGCCGCCGGACACGCCGGTGCCGATGTACAGCAGGCCCTTGCTTTCGACATAGGCCGTGCGGCGGGCCGTGTCAGGGAAGTGCGAGTTACCGCCGTCGATGATGATGTCGCCCGGCTCGAGGAGCGGGATGAGCTTGTCGATGAAGTCATCGACCGGCTTGCCGGCCTTGACCATCAAGAAAACCCGGCGCGGGGTCTTGAGGGAAGCCACCAGGTCTTCCAGGGAGTGGGCACCGTAGAAGTTCTTGCCGGCGCCGCGGCCGTTGATGAATTTGTCGACTTTCTCGACCGTGCGATTGAACACGCTGACGTGGAAGCCCTTGCTTTCCATGTTGAGGACCAGGTTCTCACCCATCACGGCGAGACCCACGAGTCCGATATCAGAAACAGCTTGCATAAGTGATAATTAATTTATTTGGTTAATTAAATTGAATCCGAAACGGGAGAGCGTCTCCGCCTGTGCGGCGGTTCCGCCCTGGAGTTGCAAAGAGAATGCCGTGGGTTCCCGACGGACGGGATAGTCCCCACGGAGTTTTTCGAAGAGTTCAGGTGCGGCACGGAGCGCGTCCGTGTCGCGTTGCACTTCGTAGGTATGGAGGATGGCCTCGGCGAGCACCTGCGCGTCGGTCTTGCCGGCGGCGTCGATGCTGAAGCAGAGGCTCTGTGCCGGAGCCGGCACGCCGGAGGCGGTCCAGTCCAGCAGGGGCAGGCCCAGCACCGCTGCCACGGCGCGCACGCTCATCGTGGTGCCGTTGGCCTTGCCGTCGGCGCTGTAGCCGGCGATGTGCGGGGTGCTGAAATCCAGCAGGCCCATCAGTTCGCGGTCGATGTCCGGCTCCCCTTCCCACACGTCCAGCACGGCGCCCCGCAAGGCTTTCGCCTTCAGGGCGTCCCGCAAGGCGGCGTTGTCCACGACGGGACCGCGGGAGGAGTTGAAGAGGAACTGGTCGGGGCGCAGCCGGGCGATGCGGGCGGCGTCGAAAAGGTGCCAGGTGGCGTCCTCCCCTTCCTTGGTCAGGGGGACGTGCAGGGTCACGATGTCCGCGCGCTCCATCAGTTCATCGAGGGATACGAAACATTCAGGACCTTCGGCGCGCGCCCGGGGCGGATCGTTGAGCAGGACCTTCATCCCCAGCAGGGAGGCCGCCTCGGCCACCTTGGAGCCGACGTTGCCCACGCCCACGACACCGAGCGTCATCCGGGAGAGGTCCAGGCCGCGGCGCGCCGCCAGGCTCACCAGCACCGAAGAAATGTACTGTTTGACCGACCAGGAATTGCAGCCGGGAGCGTTGTACCACTGGATCCCGTGGGCCTCGCACCACGCAGTGTCGATGTGGTCGAAACCGATGGTGGCGGTCGCGATCACCTTCACGCGGGAGCCTTCCAGCAGAGCGGCGTCGCACTTGGTGCGGGTGCGGGTGATGATCGCATCGGCATCGCGGACGACCTCGGGGGTCGTCTGCTTGCCGGGCAGATACACCACCTGCGCGAAGGGCTCGAGCACTCCGCGCAGGAAGGGTATCTTGTCGTCACATACGATCTTCATCTCAGTCCTTGAAGCGGTCCGGATAGGCCCACAGGCCCAGGGCCGGATTGCTGATGTAGTAGATCTCCTCGCCGCCGATGGTGTTCCAGCCGTCCTTGAGGGACTCGAGCGGATAGCGGGCCACCATATCGTTATAATGGCAATAATCGAAGCCCACGCCCTCGATCTCCTCGCGGCTCATCCCATCGCCCGGGCAGTAAATGATCTTGAAGCGGCCCTCGGAGGAGCCGTGGATCAGGTGCGCGGAGGCGCCCAGGTTCTCCTGCAGGTCGGCATTGGCGTTGGTGCATTCAAGGGTGTGCGGAGTGCCCTTGTAGCCGTATTTGCGGATCAGGCCGTCGATGGTCTTGTCCTCGCCGAACTCCTTGAGCCCGGGGGCCAGGACGATGAGCTCCGCGTCGTCGGCCAGGGCCATGCGGGTGCGGTAGACGCTCTTGTTGCCGAGCCAGGTGCTCTTGAACTCCTCGGGGTCGAGATAGACGATGCACTTCTTGATCTCGCGCTCCACCATGATGAAGTTGGTCTCCAGGGAAAGGTCGGCCGCCTTCTGGAAGCACTCGAAATCGTCGCCGATGTACAGACCGCGGGTCACCATTTCGCCGGTGGCCTCGTCCTTGGCGCGGACGGTCAGCACGAAGACGATGGGGACACCCTTCAGGAAATTCACCTTGGCATACTCGAACACGTCACGCACGGGGCTCTTGGCGCGGCCCATGATGCGCTCCATGCCGTAGCTGGCGCCGATGAAGTGGCTCTTGTTGATGAAGTCGGAACCGCCCACGCCCACGAAGATATTCTTGGTGTAGTTGGCCATGCCGATCACCTCGTGGGGCACGACCTGCCCGATGGACAGGATCAGGTCGAAAGACGGGTCGAGCAGGAGTTTGTTGACCTGCGCGTTCATCTCATAGTCGAGCTTGCCCTCGGATACCTCCTTGACATAGGACCCGGGCACGGTGCCCACGGTCACGATGTCGTTGCGCCAGTCGTGTACGCGGATCTTGTCGGCGGGCAGGTGGCCGAACATGGCCTGGATCTGCTCCGGGGTCATCGGGGAATGCGTGCCCAGGGCAGGCATGACGTCGGTCAGGGTATCCCCGTAATAATCATAGACCATTTCGGTGATGGGACCGGCGTAGGAGTTGGCGCGGGTAAAGTCCGGCGGCAGCGCGAGCACGCGCTTCTTGGGACCCATCGCATCGAAGACCTGCTTCAGGATGGCCCGGGTGTCCTCAGCGGTGATGACGTCGGTCCTGGAACCTCTTTCGAAATACAGCATGGCTCTATCTCTTTACGCGTGCATTGCCTGCCCAGATGCTCCAGACCTGCTCCTCGTCGGCAGGCTGGCCGTAGTCGGTGAGCATGGTCGTGGCGAGTGCGCCCGTGGCCCAGCCGAACTGGATCCATTTCTCGGGCTCCCAGCCCTTGAGAATGGCATAGAGGAGACCACCGACGAAGCCGTCGCCGCCACCGATGCGGTCGAGGACGTGGATCTCGCGCGGCTCGACGACGTGCCAGTTGTCGCCCTCGAGCATGATGGCGCCCCAGTTGTGGCTGTTGGTGTTGTTGACCTGGCGCAGGGTGGTGGCATAGACCTGGGCGTTGGGATACTGGGCCTTGACGCGGCCGATCATCTCCTTGAAGCCGTTGATCTTGGCGGCGATGTCCTTGCCGCCGGCCTCGGGACCCTCGATGTCCAGACAGAGCTGGAAGTCCTCTTCGTTGCCGATGAGGATGTCCGCGATGGAGCAGATCTCGGAGAAGATGTCGTGGAGCTCCTTCTCGCGGCCGATCCAGAAGGAGGCGCGGTAGTTGAGGTCGAAAGCGATGCGGGTGCCGTATTTCTTGGCGGCGCGGGCGATCTCGAGGCAGAACTTGCTGGTCTCGGGGCTCAGGGCGCCGATCAGGCCGGACAGGTGGACGATCTGGACGCCTTCCTCTCCGAAGATGCGGTCGAGGTCGAAGTCTTTGACATTGAGGGTGCGGCCCACCTCGCCGGCGCGGTCGTTCCAGACGCGCGGTCCGCGGGAGCCATAGCCACTGTCGGCGATATTGATCTGATGCCGATAGCCCCAGGGGCCGCCCTGCGCCACCTCGGGACCTTCGAAGTCCATGCCGCGGGCGCGGAGGTTGGACTTGATGAAGGAGGCGAAGGGACTGCCCTTGACGAAGGTGGTCAGGACCTTGACAGGGAGACCGAGGTAGGACGCCACGCTGGCGACATTGGTCTCGGCGCTGGTGGCCTGGAGGTGGAAGACATCGCTGGACTGGACGGGCTGGCCGCTTTCAGGGGTGATACGAAGACCCATCGAAGTGGGAACGAGAAGGCTGTACTTGCAGCCCTGCTTGAGGGTGATAGCCATATGGATTGGTTGTATTAAATGAATTTTACAAATATACTGATTTTTCGGTTCCGGCGCAAGTCCCGATCAGCGGGCGGGACGCTGCGGCTGCTGGGAACGGTCGTCGATCTTGTTGTTCTGGTAGACGATGTCGCTGAGTTCGAACTCATCGGGTTTCTCGACGATGTCGAAAGGCTTGCGGGTGCAGATCACGTCGCAGTTGCGCATCAGGATGTGGGAGCCGTAGGACTTGGGGATGTCCTCGCGGCCCTTGAGGTCGAAGAACTGGGTCCAGGGGTGCACGTAGAAGAAGTTGCCCACCGTTCCGGTAATGTTCTCCACGAGGATGTACTCGTATTTCTGCGGAGTGTCGGGACGCATCTTCAGCCAGAGCACGCGGCTGGGGCCGGCGCCCTCGCAGTTGCGCAGGATGATGTTGCGGCCGCCCACGCACTCGCTGCCGAAAGTCACCATGGCGGAACCGGGACCGAACCAGCATTTCTCGACGAGGATGTTGGAGTTGGTGGCATTGGCCGGATCCTGGTCGGCCCAGGGGCCCTTGCCGCCCTTGATGGCGATCAGGTCGTCGCTGTTCTGGAAGCGGCAGCCGGTGATGTGGAAATTGTTGCAGCCATCCACGTCAACGCCGTCCGAAGACGGGGCCGGGACCGGCTGCTGCGGGGCGAAGATGACGATGTCCTTGATGCGGACGAAGTCGCATTTGTAGAAATGGGTGGTCCAGAAGCCGGGATTGCGCAGGGTCACGCCCTCGAGCAGCACGTTCTTGCTGTTGGCTGCATAGAAAAGCCGGGGGCGGAGGGCTTCCAGGTTGGTACAGGCGGGATTGACCCGGCGGCGGGTCCAGAAGTCGCGCCAGTAGCGCAGGCCGTTGCCGTCGATCACGCCCTCGCCGCGCACGGAGAAACCGTCCACCTCATAGGCGTTGATCAGGGCGGCGATGTAATTCTGGATCACGCCCTCGATATGCACCGGGCGGATGGCGTAGTCGGAGACGTCGTCGCTCCCCTTGAGGATGGCGCCCTTCTCCAGGTAGAGGTGGGTCTTGGATTTGAAGAACAGCGAACTTGTCAGGAAGGTGCCCTGCGGGATGACGATGGTGCCGCCGCCTTTCTCGGCCGCCAGGTCGATGACCTTCTGGATGGCCTCGGTCTGCAGGAGGGTGCTGTCGCGCACCACGCCATAGTCGGTGATGACGAAGCGCACGGCCTCCTGCCCGGTGACCCGGGCGGGGGCGGAGGTGAACCATTTATCCATCGGAGTACCGTCCGGCCACACATCTGCGGCGGAAAGACTCAGGGCTGCGAGAGCAAGTCCTGCGAGGGTAATCAAGAGCTTTTTCATTATCATGTAGATTGGTTATATCAAACAATCAAAGATAAGCATTTTTTTGTTTTTTCGGGAAGAACACGCTACTTTTGTTTAACCGAATGACACTGATTCTATTTTTCATACTTAACTATGCCTACTAAGAAATTCAGGGTCGAGAGCGACCTGCTCGGCGAGCTCCAGGTGCCCGCCGACGCTTACTATGGCGTGCAGACCCAGCGCGCCCTCAACAACTATCAGATTTCCACCACCCGGATGTGCGATTATCCCGAGTACGTGATCGCCATCGCCTACGTCAAGATGGCCGCCGCCACGGCCAACGCCGAACTCGGCGTGCTGGACGAGAAGATTGCCGAGGCCATCTGCGCGGCCTGCCGCGAGATCGTGGGCGGCAAGTTCCACGACCAGTTCCCCGTGGACATGATGCAGGGCGGCGCCGGTACCTCCGTCAACATGAACGCCAACGAGGTGATTGCCAACCGCGCCCTGGAGCTGCTCGGCCACAAGAAAGGCGAGTATCAGTACTGCTCCCCCAACGACCACGTCAACTGCGCCCAGTCCACCAACGACGCCTACCCGACTGCCTTCCGCTATACCTTCGTCCGGATGAACAAGAAGCTCGTCAGCCGCCTGGGGGCCCTGATCGCCGCTTTCCGCGCCAAGGGTGTGGAGTTCCAGAACTACATCAAGATGGGCCGCACCCAGCTGCAGGACGCCGTCCCGATGACCGCCGGCCAGGAGTTCAACGCCTTCGCGACCAACCTCGAGGAGGAGATCGCCAACCTGGAGCGGAATGCCGTGCTGCTGCGCGAGAGCAACATGGGCGGCACCGCCATCGGCACGGGCCTCAACGCCGTGCCGGGCTTCGCGGAGCTCTGCACCCGGCGGCTCTCCGAACTCTGCGGGGACACCCTCACCACAGCCGAAGACCTCGTGGAGGCCACCCCGGACACCGGCGCCTATGTCAGCTACTCCGCCGCCCTCAAGCGGCTCGCCATCAAACTCTCCAAGATCTGCAACGACCTGCGCCTGATGGCCTCCGGTCCGCGCTGCGGCCTGCACGAGATCAACCTCCCGCCGATGGCCCCGGGCTCTTCGATCATGCCGGGCAAGGTCAATCCCGTCATTCCCGAACTGACCAACCAGGTCTGCTTCAAGGTGATCGGCAACGACATGACCGTGTCCTTCGCCGCAGAGGCCGGACAGTTGCAGCTCAACGTGATGGAGCCGGTCATCTGCCAGTGCGTCCTGGAGAGTGTCACCTGGCTGTGCAATGTGATCGATACCCTGCGCACCAAGTGCATCGAGGGCATCACCGTCAACAAGGAGCACTGCTACGAAATGGTCAAGAACTCCATCGGCATCGTCACCGCCCTCAACCCCTACATCGGCTACAAGGCCAGCACCAAGGTCGCGAAAAAGGCCCTCGCGACGGGCCGCAGCGTCTATGACCTCGTGCTCGAGGAGGGCCTGATGACCCAGGAGAAACTCGACGAAGCCCTCGATCCCGCCACGATGCTCGGTGCCCACGCCCTGTATAAATAGTTTTTCCAAGATGAAAGTCTCCCGCATCCTCCTCATCCTCGCCCTGCTGTTCGCAGGCATCCTCTGCGCCCCGGCGCAGACCGTCGTCACCGCTCCCGAAGCACCCTTCGAATTCGCTCCGCTGGAGATGTTCGACTTCCCGGCGAAGGATTTCCCCATCACCAAGTACGGCGCAAAGGCCGGCAACGTCGCCGCCACGACGCAGGCCTTCGCCAAGGCGATGGCCGCCTGCCGCAAGGCCGGCGGCGGCCGCGTCGTCGTGCCCGCGGGCTCCTGGCTCACGGGCCCCGTGCATTTCGAGAGCAACTGCCAGCTCTGGCTCTCCGAAGGCGCGGAACTGGTTTTCGAAGACGACCCGAAACTCTACCTGCCCGCCGTACACTCCACCTGGGAAGGCACGGAGTGCATGAACTACTCCCCGCTGATTTATGCTTACGAGTGTGAGAACGTGGGCATCGGCGGCCCGGGGCTCATCCACCCGAAGATGGCCTTCTGGGAGACCTGGTTCGCACGTCCCGAGGCCCACATCCAGGCTACGCGCCAGCTCTATGCGATGTGTTCTACGGGCATCCCGGTGGAGCACCGCCGGATGGAGGAGGGCGAGGCCAACATGCGTCCGCACCTGATCCAGTTCAACCGCTGCACCAATGTCCAGCTGTCGGATTTCCAGATCCGGGACAGCCCCTTCTGGACCATCCATCTGTATCTGTGCAAGGACGCCTGGGTGCACGGCCTGAACGTCTATGCCCACGGCCATAACAACGACGGCATCGACCTCGAGATGACCCAGCACGCCCTCGTGGAGGACTGCGTCTTCGACCAGGGCGACGACGCCGTGGTGATCAAGTCCGGCCGCAACCAGGACGCCTGGCGGCTCGACACGCCCACCAAGTACATCGTGGTGCGCAATTGCGAGGTCGTCAAGGGGCACTGCCTGCTGGGTATCGGCAGCGAGATCGCCGGCGGGGTGCAGCACGTCTACATGCACGACTGCAAGTCCACCGACGCCGTGTACCGGATGCTCTACCTCAAGACCAACCACCGCCGCGGCGGCGTGCTCGAGGACATCTGGGTGGAGAACGTGAGCGCCGACAAGGCCAACCGCGTGATCGAGATCGACACCGACGTCCTCTACCAGTGGCGCGACATCGTCCCGACTTTCGAGACGAAGATCACGCACATCCGCAACATCGGCATCCGCGGCGCCACCTGCCGCCAGGCCGAGGCCGTCTATGAGTTCAATGGCGACGAGCGCGATCCCATCGACGGCGTGACCATCGAGGACGTCCACGTGGGCCGGCTCACCAAGTTCGTCAACAACGTCAAGAACACGCGCAACATCATCGTGCGCAATGTCACGTGGGACGAATTTACCCCCAATGGGGAAAGTATGACTATCAGCGGGTTCGCCCCCGGTAAATAAACCATTGATTCATATGCAACCGTTAGTTCTTCTCGTATCCTACATCTTCTCGTATTTCGTCGGCCAGGCCGACGGACTGCACCTCGCCTGGAGCCGCGACGGCTACAACTGGACGCCCCTTGCGAACAACGCCTCGCTGCTGGTCCCCCAGGTCGGCGAAGACAAGCTGATGCGCGACCCGAGCATCTGCCAGGGTCCCGACGGCACCTTCCACATGGTCTGGACCTCCAGCTGGACGGACCGCATCATCGGCTATGCCTCCTCCCCCGACCTCATCCACTGGTCCGAGCAGCAGGCCATCCCGGTGATGATGCACGAGAGCGAGGCCCACAACTGCTGGGCGCCGGAACTCTTCTACGACGCCCCCTCCAAGACCTTCTGGATCCTGTGGGCCACCACGATTCCGGGACGACATGCGGAGGTGGCCACTTCCGAGTCGGAAAAGGGACTCAACCACCGCATCTACTGCACCACCACGAAGGATTTCAAGACGTTCACGCCCACACGCCTGTATTTCGATCCGGGCTTCAGCGCCATCGACGCAGCCGTCGTCCGCGACCCGCAGACCAAAGAATTGCTGATGGTCGTGAAGAATGAGAATTCCGCCCCGGCGGAGAAGAATCTGCGCGTGACCCGCAGCAAGAATATGCGCTCGGGCTTCTCCAAGAAGGTATCCGCCCCCATCCACGGGAACTACTGGGCCGAAGGCCCCTCTCCCCTCTTCCTCGAGGACGGTTCGCTGATCGTCTATTTCGACCGTTACCGCGAAGGACGCTACGGCGCCGTGCGCAGCACCGACCATGGCCAGACTTGGGCGGAAGTGCCTGCCGACCTGCTGAACCTGCCCGCCGGCATCCGCCACGGCACGGCTTTCCAGGTGGACGACGCCGTACTGGACCGGCTGATCGACTTCTATCGCAATGCCGCGCCGAAGCCGCTCTACACTGATCCGGTACACTTCGGCCCCACCGATCCGGAAATCGTGCAGAACCGCGAGACCGGCGAGTGGTATATGTTCTACACCAGCCGCCGGGCCGACCTGGTGGGCGGCCGCGGGGCGGAATGGGTGCACGGTTCGCCCATCGGCATCGCCACCTCCAAGGACCTCGTCCACTGGACCTACCTGCGCAATGCCCAGATCGGCTACCGCCCGGATCCGCAGCCGACCTACTGGGCCCCGGCCGTGGTGGATGACGGTAAGGAGTACCACATGTTCCTGACCTATGTGCCGGGCATCTTCACCGAGTGGGAGCACCCGCGCCACATCGTCCACCTGACCAGCAACGACCTGGTGCGCTGGCGCTTCCAGAAAGTACTCGACCTGATGTCCGAGAAGGTCATCGATGCCGGCGTGGCCCGTCTGCCGGACGGGACCTGGCGGATGTGGTACAACCAGGAGCCGGGCGGCAAGCTCATCGCCTCCGCCGACAGCCCCGACCTCTACAACTGGGAGGACCACGGCCTGGTGGCGGGCATCGGCAACTGCGAAGGCCCCAAGCCTTTCTTCTGGAAGAATGCCTGGTGGCTGATCTGCGACGAATGGAAGGGATTTGCGGTGTACCGCAGCGAGGACGCCACGCACTGGACCCGCCAGCCGGGCAACCTCCTGCAGGAGCCCGGTATCGGGAAGTATGACGATGTCGCGGCCAACCACTGCGACGTGGTCGTGCGCGGCGACCGCGCGTACATCTATTATTTCTGTCACCTCTCCCGCCCGAGGACTGCGCCCGGGCAGCGGCCCGGCCCCCGCGCCGACGGCCTCTCCCCCAACACCACCTTCATCCAGGTGGCCGAGCTCCTCTGCGAGGACGGCCGCACCATCACCTGCGACCGCAACGCCGTGACGGTGGTACAGTAGCCCGATGAGACGCCCGCCCGTCTTATTGCTGCTCCTTTTTCTGACAGGAGTCCTGCAGGCGCAGAACGGTAATATCCGGGATGCCCTGCAGGTCTTCCGCTCGCCGGAAGATTCCACCCGGACCAAGGTCTGGTGGTTCCACGGCGAGACTCCGACCACCCGCGAAGGCATCACCGCCGACCTGGAGGCATTCAAGGCCGCCGGAGTGGGCGGCGTGGTCTATTACGACCAGGTCCACGGGCCGGCCGAAGGGGCGCTAGATGCTTTCAGCCCGGGGTGGTGGGAGATGCTGAAGTTCGCCGCGCTGGAGGCGAAACGCGTCGGGCTTTCGTTTGAAATCAACCTCTCCAACGGCTATGTGGCCGGCGGGCCGTGGATCACCCCCGAAATGGGGATGCAGCGGCTGTGCTCGTCCGATACGCTGCTGCAGGGCGGGACGCATTTCCACGGCGTCCTGGCTCCGCCCTCCTCGCAGGACTGGTGGCAGGACGTGGCCGTGCTGGCCCTTCCCGCCCGGTCGGGCGGGGACAGGATCCGGATGGATTCCCTCTATCTTGAAACGCCGGGAGATTTCCTCGCTTGCAATATCACGTACACGGCTCCGAAAGCCCGGAAAGCCCGCCACGGAGCGATGAATTATCCCGACGGACCTGCGACGGATTTCTACGGAATGAACTATGAACCATATGGTTACGTCGGAACGCTGGAGTGTTCTGCCGACGGAAACAAATGGGATAAGGTCTGTGATCTTCCCCGCCCGGGGGGCGGACCGGGCGTGGCGGAGCGGACGATTGCCTTCGGGAGCATCATCGCACCCTTCTGGCGCATCCGGGATGCTGCGGAAGGGCTGTCCGGAGTCACGCTTTCCTCTCGTGATCTCGTGGACCGCTGGCAGGAGAAGGCCAACTATTATTCCGATTTTCATGACCGGGATGAGTGGATGGAATACGGATCCGAACCCGATCCGGCAGACATCATCGACCTGAGCGGCCGGATGCGCCCGGACGGCACGCTCGACTGGGAGGTTCCCCTCGGGAACTGGATCGTCCTGCGCATCGCGGCGGAATCTACGCGCGGCGCCGTCAAACACGGCCGTGCGAACCTGATGGGGCTGGAATGCGACAAGATGTCCCGGGAAGCCGCCCGGCTGCATTTCGCCTCCTACGCAGGACGCATCATCGACACGCTTGCGCGCATCGGCGCGAAACCCGCCGGGGTCACGATGGACAGTCACGAGGCCGGGCCGCAGAACTGGACGCCCGACTTCCCGCGCATCTTTCGGGAACGTAACGGCTATGATATTCTGCCCTGGCTTCCGGCGGTCCTCGGCTACTCCGTCGGGAGCGGCATCAGGACCGAAGTCTTCCTGAAAGACCTGCGCCGGACCATCGCCGATGCCGTCACGGAGAATTATTACGGAGAACTGGACCGGCTCTGCCGGGAGGAGGGGGTCCGCTTCACGGCCCAGGCCACGGGCAACGGACTGAGCCTCGGGGCCAACAACATCAGCGCCAAGCGCTTGGTTGACAAGCCGCAGGGAGAGTTCTGGGCGCGGGACATCCACGGAAGTTTCGACATCGTGGACTGTGCTTCCGCCGCCCATCTCTACGGCAAGCCCATTGCCTCCGCGGAAGCCTATACGGATGCGAAATACAGCGACTCCCCCGCTACACTGAAGATGCTGGCGGACTTCGCTTATTCGCGGCTGATCAATGAGTTCGTGGTCTGCGCCTCGGCCTATCAGCCCCGGCTGGACGAGGTGCCGGGCAATGTGGCGAACGGCCGGCAATACTGCCTGAACCGCAACAATCCCTATTGGCCTTACAGCCGTCCTTTCTGGGACTATCAGGCCCGCTGCGCCGGTCTGCTGCGGCAGGGCGACCCCGTTGTGGACATCCTGGTTTGGGTGGGAGACAACCCGCCTGTCAAGACCCTCGCACACCTGCTGCCCGTGATTCCCGAGGGCTACAACTTCGACACCGCGTCAGGGGATATCTTTCCGGACGCCCGGGTGACGAAGGACGCGGCGGGGAATGCCGTCCTGCGGCTGCGCAGCGGGATGGAATACCGGATGCTGGTCATCCAGCGCAATGTCTTCCCATCCCCCGGGATGAAAGAACTGCTGGAGGCCTGGCAAACTGCCGGATTACCGGTCTGGTATGCCGCTTCGGCCGAGAGTATTTTCGATCCTGTACCGGTGCCCTTTGTCCCGGATCTGCGTTTCCGCAGCGCCGCGCAGCTCGACGACTGCGTGCGATTCGGCCACCGGCGCCTCTCCGATGCCGATGTGTATTTCGTGTACAACCACAGTCCGAGAGCCTTCTCGCAGAAAGTCCGTGTCCGCTCGCCCTACCGGCGGCTTTATCGCCTGAATCCCCTGGACGGGTCGTTGGTATCGCTGGGAGAAGGGCCTTCCGTCCGGCTGAAACTCGCCCCGGACGAGTCGGTATTCCTGGTGGCGACGGACGAGGAACTTTCCGGGAGCGCCGCTCCGGAAGCACCCCGGTGGCCGGTCCGCCTGTTGGCGGGAGGCTGGAGCGTGCAGTTCGATCCGGCGATGGGCGGGCCTGCGGAGACGGTCCGTCTCCGGCGGCTGCGGGATTGGACGAAGATGAAAGATACCCGGATCCGCTATTTCTCCGGGACGGCGGTCTATACGAAGGTCTTCCGTTCGTGCCGCGGGGCCCGGCGGACTTTCCTGAAGCTAAGTGCACCGAACAGCACGGTCCGCGTCCTGGTCAACGGGCAGGAGGCCGGCACCCTCTGGTGCGCCCCCTGGCGTCTGGACATTACGGATTATCTCCAGTCCGGCCGCAACGAGCTCCGGCTCGAAGTTACCAACTCCTTGTATAACAGAATGATCGGCGACGCGATCGAATACCCGGACGGAGCGCCCGCCGACAATAGTTCGAGCCCCTCCGGCCCCTACACCCACAGCTCCTACCCGCTGGTCGACGCCGACACCCCCCTCGTCCCCTCCGGCCTCCGCCGCGCCCGTCTCACCCGCTGACAAATAGCGCGGGGCCAGCGGATTTAGCGGAGGATGTCGTATTGCGCTGCAGGGATGCTGACGGTGCCGCCGTCGGCGAGGGTGTTGTAGTGGTAGAGGCCCCAGCGGACGCCTTTCCAGAAGCCGTAGTCGACGAAGAAGGGTTCGCCTGCCTCGCTGAACTGCTTGCCATCCAGGCTGTAGGAGAAACGGTAGCTCCGTCCGGGAATATCCATGCGCAGGCGCAGCCAGATCGTTTTTCCGCGCAGCGGGGCCAGCACGGTCTCGCTCCGCCCATCGGACAAGCACAGGCTGAGGCGTCCGTCCTGCTTTACCACGCCCAGGGTACGGCTTCCCCGTCCCATGCACGCCAGGCCGGCGTGGCCGCCTTCCGCCAGCGCGGAGAAAGACAGCTCCACCGTGGCCTCGCTCTCATAGCCCAACACCCGCTGGGTCAGCGTATTCCGCGCAGCCATGAAGGCCGTGGCAGGAAGGGCGTGCAGCGTCAGTGCGCCGGGCCGCTCAGAGAGCGACCACGCACCGTCTGCGGGATCGTGGTTCCACTGCCACTGGGGGCCCAGAACGGCAGAGGAGAAATCGTCGCTCGTCTGCGGCAGGCGGGCCGGGCTGTCCGGGAAGGGCTTGGTCCACACGCGGACCGGTTCCCCGACACCGTTACGGTCGAGGTCAGCCCCGATCACGGGCCAGCCGTCCTCGCTCCAGTGCATCGGCTGCAGGTGCACCACCCGTCCCAGCGCGCCCAGGCGCTGGAAATGCAGGAACCACCACTGCCCGTCCGGGGTATCGACGATGGCCCC
>JAEEVG010000009.1 GCA_016290835.1 Bacteroidales bacterium
AAAGAATAAAAGAATCGAGTTACCCCCATATCCTCCGGAACGTGTCCCGGTCGGCAAATGCTCGCTTTATATGGTTACCTTAAAGCAGTAAATCTTGCCGTTTTCGAGCGGGAGCTTGCTCGTGATTTTTTTCCGCTTGTCACCGACAGGGAACACTTCGATATACTCCACCTTATCTGGATTGTAGTTATAATAGTGGCCGCCAAACTGGAAGCACAGCTCATACCCCGGCTCGAGGCCCTCGTCGAAGCGGACAGGCACATAGAAGGTCTTCGTGACCGGTTTATCCCACATATAGAAATCACTTTGCAGCGGAATTTCCAGCTCCTGAGACAAACAAATACGGCAAACAAATAGCCTAAAAAGACAGCGAGACAAACAAATAATTTTTGCTTATCTCGCTGTAAATCAGTATGTTAAGAGTAAGATTCCCTCTTAATACTCTTCCTCGTTAAAGAAGAAGTCCTCTTTGGTGGGGTAGTCGGGCCAGATGTCTTCGATGGTCTCGTAGATCTCTCCTTCTTCTTCGAGTTCTTCCAGGTTCTCAATAACCTCTTCGGGCGCGCCGGAGCGGTTCGCGTAATCAATGAGTTCTTCTTTGGTTGCCGGCCACGGAGCATCGTCCAGGGCGCTGGCTAGTTCGAGTGTCCAATACATAGTCGTACCTTTTAATTTGGCGCAAAAATAGAAATAATTTTCTAATCTGATCCGCTTTCTGTAAAAAAGTTTTCAACAAGGCGCGGAGAGACCCGGCGCACTTATTTCAACTCATTGTGTATCAGGTGTTTTTCCAGCTCTGACGGAACGCGTCTCCGAGGATTTCCCGCACCTGGGCGAGCAGTTCCGGGTCGGGTCGGGAGGCGGCATAGCCCAGGTTGGCGCGCACGTTTTCGGCCCGGGTGGTGGAGAAAAGCGTGGAGGCGATCCGCGGCTCCTGCACGGCATATTCGACGGCGAGGCGCTCGATGGGATAGCCCGCGGCGGCGCAGTGTGCGGCCGCGCGGCGGCAGGCCTCCTTCAGGGTCTCGGGCGCCGGATGCCAGGCGGGGGCGCCGCGACCGGAGAGTAGCCCCATCGACAGCGGGCTGGCGTTGATGACGCCGATGCCCCGCTGCTCGAAGAAGTCCAGGAAATCCAGCAACTTGTCGTCGCAGAGGCAGTAATGGCAGAAGTTGAGCACGGACTCGACGGTGCCCGCCGGGGTATGCTCGACCACATATTGCAGATTCTCGAGCTGCAAGTCGGTGATACCCACGTGCCCGACGACTCCTTCTTCCCGCAGGGCCACGAGGGCGGGGAGGGTCTCCGCGCAGACCTGGTCCAGGTCGGCGAACTCGATGTCGTGGACATTGATTAGGTCGATGTGGTCCACGCCCAGGCGCTCCATGCTCTCGAATACGCTCTCACGGGCCCGCTTCGCTGAATAATCCCAGCTGTTGACCCCGTCCTGCCCGTAGCGGCCGACCTTGGTGGAGAGGATATATTTCTCCCGCGGAATCTGGCGCAGGGCCTTGCCCAGGACCTGCTCGGCCTTGTAGTAGCCGTAGTAGGGAGACACGTCGATGAAGTTGATGCCGCCCTCGATGGCAGCGAAAACAGCCTGGATGCCGTCTTCCTCCCGCAGGGGGTGAAAGACGCCGCCGAGGCTGGATGCGCCGAATCCGAGTGCGGACAGGCGCAGGCCGGTACGGCCTAATTCTCTGTATTCCATTGGGTCAGGATTCTGAAGACTTGACCGGGGGCGGCATCCCAGCGCTCGAGCGCCTGCTGGGCATCCTCGGGCCGGATGATGTCGGAGACGAAGCGGTCGAGCGGCGCCTCGCCCCGGCGTATGGTGCGGATCACGGCATCGAAATCGGTGGGGGTGGCGTTGCGCGAGCCCATCATGGCCAGTTCTTTCTTGACGATGACGCCGGGCGGGAGGAGTACTTCGGATTTGGGATAACCGATGCAGACCACGCGCCCGCAGAAATCTGCACGTTCGATGGCCAGCTGGTAGGTGGCGGGGGAGCCCACGGCTTCGATCACGACGCTGGGGGCGGGGAGGCCCTCCCAGGGGCTCCGGGTGTTGTAGGTGAAGGCTGCGCCGAGATCGTGTGCCATTGCCAGTTTGTCCGCTTCGATGTCGGCGGCGATCACCGTAGCGCCCCGCCGCAGGGAGCGGATCACGGCACCCAGGCCCACCATGCCGCAGCCGATGACCAGCACGGTGTCGGTGTCACTGACCTGGCCGCGTGCCACGGCGTGGAAGCCCACGCTCATCGGCTCGATGAGGGCCGCATCCCGCACCGAAAGTCCGTCGGCGGGGATGATCTTCTGCCACGGGAGGGTGAGGTATTCGCGCATCGCGCCGTCGCGCTGCACGCCGAGGGTCTCATTGTGCTCGCAGGCGTTGTAGCGGCCCTCGCGGCAGGAGGCGCAGTGGCCGCAGTGGGTGTAGGGATTGGCGGTGACGACCATCCCGGGACGGAAATTCTCCGGGACACCGGGGCCCGTGGCGGCGATCACGGCGCCGATCTCGTGGCCGGGGATGACATCCGGCTTGGCCATCGCGTTGCGGCCGCGCCAGGTGTTGAGGTCGCTGCCGCAGAAGCCGATATAGTGCATCCGGAGCAGGATTTCCCCGGGCCCGGGGGTGCATTCCGGGAGTTCGACCGTACGGATCAGGCGGGGTTGGGGGATCTGCAGGGCTTTCATTCTGACATATTTTTGATGTAGGGGAGTTCGGGCAGGTCGTGGAAGCCGTAGAAGGCGCAGGCGTTGCCGCCGAGGAAGGCGGCCTTGTCCTCCGCCGAGAGTTCCGGCGTCTTGAGGACGAAGTCGTAGGACATCCGGTAGGTGATGGCCGTGATGGTGCGGGGGTAGTCGCTGCCCCACATCAGTTTGTCCATCCCCACCTCGTCGGCCGCCTGCCGGATGGCGCGCACGGCCCCGGGGAAGGGGTAGAACTCGTCGTTGTAGAGCCAGGTGATGCCGCCGCTCTCGATGCGCACGTTCTCCGCGCGGGCCAGCCGGATCTGCTCGATCCAGTGCTCCGAGCGGGCCAGGCCGAAATGCCCGATGGCGACTTTCAGCCGGGGACATTCCTGCACGACAGTAGCGAACTGGGCGATCTGGCGGGCATCGTCGGCCAGGCACATCGACAGGATGATCCCGCGCCGCTCGAGTTCTCGGAAGGCGGCCATCATCTCCGGCGAGTCGAGGTCCCGCTTCATCCGGTGTCCCGGGATGGTCGCGGCGCGGAAGCCTTCGGGAACGGACAGCCCGCCCCGGTCGATATCCAGCATCGCGCAGCAAAGGAAGCGCTCCGGCCAGCGCTGCTGCACTTCGAGAAGATAAGCGTCCTGGTTGCCGTCGATGATCTCCTGGACCACTACGGCTGCGCCCACCTGGGCGTAATTCATGTTCGAGAGGAAGACCTCGGCGCTGTTGCGCCCGTCGATCAGGAAGGGGGGCAGCATCTGCCGCTCTTCGCCGAAAAAGAGGGCCCTCCCGTCCGGGAGCGCCCGGATCGGCTGCCCGTCCACCACGGCTTCCTGCCGGAGCCATAGATGGGAGTGTGCATCTATGATGGTCATAGGACAAATATACAGTTTTTTCGTCCCGAAAGCAAGTGGGACGAAGCGTGAAAAACAGGATTTTCGTCCCCGAAAACGGGCGGGTTTTCCGCTAAATGGGCTCCCGGTCACATTTCGGGCACTATCGGTGGAGACTCTTTGCCGGCCGCGTACAGAGTGCCTACCTTTGTGTCAGACCAAACGCGAAAGCATATGATCAGACAACAACTCTTGCGGCTTGACAATGCCTCTTTCATATATCCCGCCAGCCAGTCGAAGAAGTACTCTTCGCTGTACCGGATGAGCGTCACCCTGACCGAAGCGGTGGACACCGAGATCCTCCAGCAGGCGCTGGAAGCGACGGTGGACCGCATTCCCACGTTCCATTATACTCTGACCGGCGGGGCCCTGTGGTGGTATCTCCGCTACCTGGACCGGACGCCGCGCGTGCTGCCCCTGCAGCCGCTCCACCAGTTCAATATCGAGAGGAACGGCGGCTTCCTTTTCCGTGTGTCTGCGGATGGCTGCCGCATCGTGCAGGACATTTTCCACGTCCTGACGGACGGGAACGGGGGGATGACCTTTCTGCTCACCCTGACGGCGGAGTATCTGCGCCTGCGCTACGGCGTACAGCCGGTGTACGGCGGCCGCATCCTGGATCCTTCCGCGCGGCCCTGTGCCTCGGAACTCGCCGATTCCTTCGATGATTTCGGAGGCAAGCGGGGCTCGCTCGAGCAGAACGATCCCGCCTGGCACATCCGCGGCCGTGAGCTGGGCCACAAGGTGCTGCGCAACCTGCGCGTCCGCATCCCGATGGGACGTATCGCGGAAGTGTCCCGCGCCCGGGGCTGCACCGTGACCGAACTGTTGGTAGCGGCACAGGTGGCGGCGCTCCAGGAACTGCGCGGTGCGGGCCGGAACCGTTCCCGTTCGGCGCTCAAGGTCAACGTGCCCGTGGACCTGAGGCGCATCTTCGGCGGCAGCACCCTGCGGAATTTCTCTTCTTATGTGATGCTGGGCGTGGACGTGCGCAACGGCGAGTACGACTTCGACCAGATCCTCGAGATCGTCTCCGCGCAGAAGCGGCTCTATTCGATGCCCAGCCAGCTCGAGCCCAAGGTGGCGAAGAACGTGGAACTGGAAAATAATTTCGCCATCAACTGCATCCCGCGCGTGCTCAAGAAGCCCATCATCGACATCATCAACAAACTGAAGGGCGACCGCTATTGCACCCATACCCTGTCCAACCTGGGCCGTATCGCGCTCCCGGAGTCGCTGCGCGGCTATGTGCGCGATATCGACTTCGTGCTGGGCCGCCAGCGGGGCAATTCGGGCGCATCCGCCTGCGTGGGTTTCGGAGGCCATCTGGTGCTCAATATGTCCCGCCGCATCGCCGAGCGTTCTTTCGAAGACGGGTTCCTGCGCCAGCTGGAATGCCTCGGCATCCCCACGGAGGCGGAAGAATCTGATATTTAGTATTTCAGCAGACTTCGGATTTTGATTTTAGAAAAACTATTCGCATCTTGTGGTACAGAAAAACCACAAGCTCAAATAGGATATGAAAAAGTCTCTGATTCTCGCCGCGGCAGCGGCTTTGCTTCTCTGTTCCTGTGCGAATAACTCCCAACCTGTCCGGAAAGGCCCCATCACCACCGGGGACGATTGTATCGTGACGACCACCTCCGGTAAGATCATGGGCTACAACGACGCCGGTATCTACACCTTCAAGGGTGTCCCGTACGCCCATGCGGAGCGTTTCATGCCGCCCCGTGATCCCGATCCGTGGGAGGGTGTCAAGAAGACCCAGGTCTATGGCCCCCAGGCCATGCAGGGCCAGAATATGCGCTGGGGCGGCAATCCGAGCGACTATGATTTCGGCTTTGAATTCAAGAAAGAATTGCAGTCCGAGGACTGCCAGGTCCTCAATATCTGGACCCCGGCGCCGGACGGCAAGAAGCGGCCGGTATTCCTCTGGATCCACGGCGGCGGCTATGCCTCCGGTTCCGCCATCTTCCTGCCTGCGCAGGAGGGTAGGGCGCTGGCCGAGAAGGGCGACATCGTGGTCGTGACCGTCAACCACCGCCTCAATATCCTGGGCTATCTCGATCTGACCGGCCTGGGCGGTAAGTATGCGGAGTCCGTCAACCTCGGTATGCAGGACTTGGTCAAGGCCCTCGAGTGGGTGCACAACAACATCGCCTCCTTCGGCGGCGATCCGGGCTGCGTGACGATCGGCGGGCAGAGCGGCGGTGGCGGCAAGACCTCCACCCTGATGGCGATGCCTTCGGCGAAGGGTCTTTTCCACCGGGCGATCGTGCAGAGCGGCTCCACCCTGCGCCAGCAGGAGCCGGCCCAAAGCCAGGCCCTCGGTCTGGCCGTGGTGAAGGAACTGGGCCTCAAACCCGGGCCGGACGTGGATCTGAGCAAGTTCAGCTATGAGGAATTGGTGGCGGCCGGGAACCGGGCGTCACGCGGGATGGGCCGCGGCGGCTTCTCTCCCGTGGTGGACGGCAAATATCTGGTCCAGCATCCCTTCGATCCCACCGGAGCGGAATGCAGCAAGGATGTGCCGATGCTGATCGGGTCCAATCTCAATGAGTTCTGCTATACCAACAATGTCCCCTTCACGATGGAACAGGCCAAAGAGCGGCTGGCCCCGCGCATGGGCGAAGAGAAGTTCGCCGCATTCGTCGAGGAGTTCGAGCGCGTGTATCCGGGCGGGGAACCCAAGGAGTTGGTCAATACCGATTTCCGCACGCGCGGCAACGTGATCCGGCAGGCGGCTGCGAAGCAGGCGCAGGGCGGTGCGAACGCCTACGTGTATCTGTTCGCCTGGAAGTCCGAGGTAAACGACGGGGCGTTGGCCGCCTGCCACGGGATGGAACTCCCGTTTATGTTCAACAACGTCGCCAACCAGCGGGAGATGACGGGCGGTACGCCGGAGGCCTACCAGATGGCGGACGTGGTGAGCAGCGCGTGGATCGCATTCATCAAGACGGGCGATCCGAATTGTAAGGAAGTCCCCGCGTGGGAGCCGTTCAAGCCCGGGGAGAACCCTACGATGGTCTTCGACAACGTCACCGTCCTGAAGAAAAACCACGACGCCGCCCTGCTGCAATACTAAACGCTTGGTCCGGTCACGGCTGTGCCCGGTTTCATCAATCCTGCAGATACCCGTGCCTCACCAGATCTTCCCGGCAGCGGACGGGACTGGTATAGCCGTCGGCGATCACGAATAGATTGTCGGCGATGGAAGAGATCGCATCATAGTTGTGGTCGGTGACGATGATACCGTGGTCCTGGCTGCGTTCGCGGATCAGCGCCTGGACTTCCTCGATACTCACGGGATCCACCTGCGTGAAGGGTTCATCCAGAATGTAGAAAGGAGCCTCGCTCATCAAGACCAAGTACAATTCGGCAAGCCTGGCTTCGCCGCCGGAAAGCTCGTAGAGAGGTGAATTGCAATAGCGGGAATACTTGGGAATGCGGTTGACGAAGGTCCAGTAATTCACGCCAAACAGTTCGAAGGCGCGGCGCAGCCGCATCCCTTCCGGAATCAGGCGCCCCTGCGGCAGATACTTGATATATCGGCCGATACCCCGTCTGTCGATGGGCTTTTCGTCGATGCTCACCATCACGTTGTCCACCCGGAGGCCGCCCATCAGGGCGCGGAACATACAGGATTTCCCGGCACCGTTGCGGCCCAGGAGGCCCGTGACCATCCCGGTCTCGGAGGTGATATAACCGCCGCTCAGCACCGTTTTCTGGCCGAAACGGACCACCACGCTGTCTACGATGAGTCTGTGCTTATCCATGGATGAAAAACATGATGGTCATCAGGATGGCGAGGGCCAGGAAGTCGATCAGGATGGCGCTGGACAGCAACTTCCTGCGGGTCAGACCCAGGTTGATGTAGAAGAAGATGGCGTCCCGGTCGCGGACTTGTATGACCAGATATACGGTAATGGCAATGATCGCAGCTTTGATGATGAAGGAATCCACCAGGAAAGTGTAGGAAAACCCGCCCGCCTGGAAAGCCGCGCATACCAGATTATACACCGCACCGATCAGGAAAATGACTTTCCCGTAGCGCCAGGTGAGTGATATGCGGTCCCGCAGGGTCATGTTTCGTCAGTCGTGAAACCGGACGGAGATTCAAGCAAAAATCAAGCCTTTCAAGGGTGAAAAATAGCATCCTCGATATGAAGTATTCAACGCAAACCTCTCTATTTCAGCATCGGCATCGGCGTGAGGGGCCTGGAGAATCAGTAGCAGTCCCTTGTGCATTGAATAAGAAAAACCCCGTCTGAACACATCAGACGGGGTTTTCAGTGACTCCAACAGGACTCAAACCTGTAACCTTTTGATCCGTAGTCAAATGCTCTATTCAATTGAGCTATGGAGCCAGGTCAACCGGTGCGGGACCGGTGTATTACTCGGCCGGGTTCTTCACCACGCGCTTCGCTTCCTTGATGCGGGCCTTCTTACCAGCGAGGTTGCGGAGGTAGAAGATGCGTGCGCGACGGACTTTACCGACTTTGTTGAGTTCAATCTTGTCAATGGCGGGGGACTCGTACGGGAAAATCCTCTCGACTCCGATACCGTTGGAAATCTTCCGGATGGTAAAGGTCCTCGTGTACGGGGTGGCTCCGCAAATCTGGATCACCACGCCGCGGAAGCTCTGGAGTCTGTACTTGTCGCCTTCCTTGATCCGGTAGGTCACCGTGATGGTGTCGCCGGCCTTGAACTGCGGGTAGGAGGCAGATTTGTTCTCGGAGAACGACTGCTCCACTAAATTAATCAAATCCATAATGTCAATTATGTTAACAAACGCAGCGTCATCAAACCGTTCGAAGAGAGGCTGCTTTCTTTTGGGACTGCAAAGATAGGAACTTTTCCTAATTGTGCAAAATTTTTTCGGGTTTTTGTCTATATTTGTCATTCGGAAATCATTTGAATCATCGATAGCCATGAGAAACATCTTTACCCTGCTTTGCGCCATTGCCCTGCTGGTCTCGTGCCAGCCGAAAGATCCTGTCCGCATTGCTCTGGAGCAATATGCCAAAGAGCACATGGAGAACCCCTCTACCTACGAGTTCGCGAGTATGTCCATGCCGCACAAATTCACCTACCTGGAGGACCTGGTCACGTACAAGGTCGGTCTCGAAGGCTTGGCCGCGAAGGCGGCCGACAAGACTCCCTACGAGAAGGAGATCGAGAAAGTCGAGGATCTGATGTTCGAGCTGGGCAACGAGGTAGCCTGCTATGACCAGACGCTCTACTACTGGTTCAAGGGCGGTTCTTCCGGCCAGATGAAATTGCAGAGTTTCGTGATCGGGCGTTTTACCCCCGAAGGGGAGGTGATCGCCATCACGACGGACTCCGGGACCCTGCCGGCCTATCCGGCGCTCCAGATCCTCAAGGATCGCGGCCAGTTGTAGTGTCTTCCCTGACAGAAATCAAAGATTATGCGCAATATATTATTAATCATAGATTTACAGAAGGATTTCATCTACGGGGCCCTCACCGTTCCCGGCGCCACCGCCGTCCTTCCGGCCATCAATGCGGTCAAGGACCGTTTCGACTACGTCTATTTCACCCTCGACTGGCACCCGGTCGATCATTGCTCTTTCCGGGAGCAGGGCGGCCCCTGGCCGGTGCATTGCGTCCATCATACCGAGGGTGCCGCACTGGATCCGGGCGTGCTTTCCAGCCTGCCCGAACAGAAGACGCGATTCATCCTCAAAGGCTGTGTCCAGGCCCCCGAGGAGTATGGTGCTTTCGTCGGTTTCGATCCGGATGACCAGGATCTTTTCGAGCCCGGCGACGAGGTGGTGATCTGCGGCATCGCCGCCGAATACTGTGTGCTTGAGTCCCTCAAGAACCTGTATGCGATCAGCCGCCGGATCGGGTTCACGGTCAAGGTCTATCTCGCCGGCACGGCCCGTTTCGAGAGCTATGACACCGTCCTCTCTTTCATGACAGAGAACGGCATCTCCGAGTATCGCCCCTAGGCCGTCGTGACATTCTGTCAATGGCAAGTGATTTGCTTCCACAAGAGGCAAATACGTTCAGATTATGTCAGAAAACAAAGATATCGAGCAGGAGGTGCACGCAGAAGCACCTGAGCAGCAGACCGCACCGGTCGAGGAACCCAAGAAAAAACAGAGGAAAGAAGAGCGCAAGGAAGAAGCGCTTCGCAAACAGATCGCCGGGTTGACTGACAATTTGGCGAAGGCGGAAGAGCAGATCGCGGCTGAGAAAGACCGCTACCTGCGCCTGATGGCGGAGTTCGAGACCTTCCGCCGCCGCTCTTCCGAGGACCGGCTGAACCTGATTTCCACCGCCTCGGCCAAGACCATCGAGGGACTCCTCCCGGTCCTGGACGATTGCGAACGCGCCCTGGAAATGCTTTCCAAGTCCTCCGACGAGGCGGCCAAGGAAGGGACGCTGCTGATTTATAACAAACTGATGGATTACCTCAAGACCCAGGGGCTCGAGCGGATCGAGGCCAAAGGGGAGGTCTTCGATACGGATTTCCACGAGGCCGTCACCCAGTTCCCCGCGCCCTCCGAAGAACTCAAGGGCAAGGTCATCGATGTGGTCCAGACCGGCTATACCCTGGGCGGCAAGGTCCTGCGGTATGCCAAGGTAGTCGTGGGAGCATAAGCCTATGGCAGGAAAGAGAGATTACTACGAGGTGCTGGGGCTCCAGAAAGGGGCCTCGACCGATGATATCAAGGGCGCCTACCGCAAGGCCGCCCTCAAGTGGCATCCGGACCGCTGGGTCAGCGGTACGGACGCAGAGAAGAAGACCGCCGAGGAGAAGTTCAAGGAGGCCTCCGAGGCCTACTCGGTGCTGAGCGACCCGGATAAGCGGGCGAAATATGACCAGTTCGGATTCGCCGGCGTCGATGGTGCCGCGGGCCAGGACTGGAGCCAGGGCTTCGGCAACCTCAACGACATCCTCAACAACCTCTTCGGAGGTGCGTTCGGCGGCTTTGGCGGCTTCGGCGGCTTCGAGGGCTTCGGTGGCTTCGGCGGCCAGCAAGGGCCCCGCACCCAACGCGGCCGGGACATCCGTACCCGGGTGCGGCTGACCCTCGAGGAGATCGCCACCGGATGCGAGAAGGAGGTCACCATCGAGCGCAACCGCCCCTGCCCGGATTGCGACGGCCGCGGTGCACGCAATGCTTCCGATATCAAGACCTGCCCGACCTGCAAGGGTTCCGGCCAGGTCCAGAATGTGACCAACACTCTCTTCGGGCGCACCCTGACCTATTCGACCTGTCCGCATTGCAACGGCACCGGGAAGGTCGTGACCAATCCCTGCAGCCGCTGCAAGGGTACGGGGCTGATCCGCCAGAAGGCAACCGTCAAGGTCCGCATTCCTGCGGGCGTGGAGGACGGTACGCAGCTTACCCTGCGCGGAGAAGGTCACGCCGCCCCGCAGGGCGGAATCAGCGGCGACCTGCTCGTGATCGTGGAGGAACAGCCGCACGCCCAGCTCAAGCGCGACGGCAACAACCTCTTTTACACGCAGGTGATCAGCGTGGCCGACGCGATGCTCGGCGGTGAGATCCAGATCCCCGCGCTGGACGGTCCGACGCGGCTCAAACTCGAGCCCGGCACGCAGTCCGGCACGGTTCAGCGCCTCCGCGGCAAGGGCCTCCCGTCGGTGAGCAACTACGGCCTGGGCGGCCGCGGCGATCTCTACGTCAAGATCCTGGTCTGGATCCCGCGCAAACTGAGCCGCAGTGAGCGTGAGGCCGTGGAGAAGATGCGCGACTCCCTCCGCCCCGATCCCAGCCGGGATGACAGGGCGCTCTTCGAGAAAGAGAGTAAATACTTCTAACGGAAGAACTTGTCGATCTCCTTGATGGTCTCAGGGAGCGCGAAAATGGCGACGCGGTCATAGGGCTCTATGACGGTGTCGCCAACTGCGATCATGGCCTCGCTGCCGCGGATCACGCCGCCGATGATGGCGTTGCGCGGGAAGTCGATGTCCTTGATCGGGCCGGTGGTGATAGCGGCGCCGGGGGCCACGGTGTACTCGATGACCTCCGCGTTGGTGCCGGTCATATAGCGCACGAAACGGGCCTTGCCGGAGAGGGTGAACTTGAAGATGCGGCCGGCGGTGATGAGTTTCTTGTTGATGACATTGTCCACGCCCATCTCCTCGGCGATGTGGATGTACTCGATGTTCTCGACTTCGGCGATCGTGCGGGAGACGCCGAACTTCTTCGCGACCACGCAGGAGAGGACATTGCTCTCGTCATTGCCCGTCAGGGCCACGAAGGCGTCATAGTCCTGGATGCCCTCCTCGAACAGGAAATCTGAATTGCGGCCGTCGCCGTTGATGATGCGGATGGTCTCCGGGAGTTTCTCGGACAGTTCGATGCAGCGGTTTTTGTCGCTCTCGACGAGCTTGACCTTGACCCCGGCGTGGTCCAGGCTCTTGGCGAGCATCTCGCCGATCGGGCCGCCGCCCAGGATGAATACCTTGCCGATGTTGATATTGGTCTTGCCGAAGTGGCGGTAGAGCGCCGGTACACCGTCGCGGGTGGTGATGGTGAAGACAAGGTCGCCGTAGAGGAACTTGGTGTCCAGGCGCGGGATGATGGTCTGCTCGTCGCGGGAGATGGCGATCACGCGGAACTGCCGCAGCTCCTCCGCGGTGGTGTCCTTGATGAACTCGAGCAGTTTGAGGTCGAGGATGGGGGAGTCCTCGGTGAGTTTGAAGACGGCGATCTGCAGGCGTCCACGGGCGAAATCCATCGTCTCGGCCGTGGAGTTGTGCTTGAGGAAGGCCACGATTTCGTCGGCCGCACTCTTCTCGGGATAGAACATCAGCTCGATACCCAATTCCTTGAACAACAGACGGTTCTCGGCGTTGAGATAGTCCTCGTCGTTGATGCGCGCGATGACTTTGGCGGCGCCGACCTGCTTCGCGAGCAGGGCGCCCACGATGTTGACCTCCTGCGTGGCGAAGGGATACACGGCGATGAACAGATCCGCCTTGCCCACGCCGGCGTCCCGCAGGACCTGGATGGACGAGGGGTTGCCCAGGACCGTCTCCACGTCGGCGTAGGACGACAGGGAGTTGATGCGCGCGCTGTCGTCATCGATCACCGTGACTTCGTTCGCCTCGGCGCGAAGCATCTTGGCCAGGTGGGAACCGACCTCTCCGGCCCCCTCAATAACGATCTTCATAACGTCTCAAATAATTAAATATCTTATCGCCCTGCAGGACTGCCAGGAGCAGGATCCTGCGGGGGGAAAGGCCGGCGGGCGACGCTCCGGGGACGGGCGCGGGACGCGCAGGGGCTTGCTTCCGCAGCACCCGGTATTCGCGGTGCGCATCCCGGACCGCCCGCGCGTACGCGGACTTTCCCGACAGCAAATATACGATAGCTGCGCCACAATCCAAAATCTTGCGCACGCAGATGCGCCGCCGGGCGCGGGCGGTACCCAGCGTAGCGCCCAGGTTATTCTCCAGCAGGAGCAGCCCGTTGCGGTAGTTGAACTTGAGTTTGAGCGGCGAGGAAGGGGCGAGTGTGCCGCCGCCCAGATGCCACACGCAGCTCTGCGGCACCACCCCCACGCGCCATCCGCCCAGCTGGGCCCGCCAGCACCAGTCGATTTCCTCCATGTGCGCGAAGAAGCGTTCGTCCAGCCCGCCCAACTGCCGCCAGGAGGCGGCGCGCACCAACAGGCAGGCACCGGACACCCAGAGCACGTCCTTCGGAAGGTCATACTGTCCGCTATCGGGCTCGGTGCGGGAGAGCACGCGGCCACGGCAGAAGGGGAAACCGAAGCGGTCCAGCAGGCCGCCCGCCGCCCCGGCATATTCGAAGCGGTCGCTGCGGCGAGAGTCCGTCCCGTCAGGCAGGAGCGCGTGCAGTTTGGGCCCGCACGCGGCATAGTCGGGATGGGCATCCATCCACGCGACCAGCGGGTCCAGCCAGCCTTCGGACACCTCGATATCCGAGTTCAGGAGCACGAGGTACTCCGGGGCGCCTTCTTCCCCGAGCAATTCCGCGAAAGCGCGGTTGTATCCGCCCGTGAAGCCGAAATTCTCCGGCAGCAGGATGGTGCGCAGCTGCGGGAAACGTTCGGCGAGCAGTTCCCGGGAGCCGTCGGTACTGGCGTTGTCCGCCACCACCACGTCCGCATCCCGCCCGCGCAGGCTTTCGAGCAGCGGGGGCAGGAAACGCGCCAGGTAGTCCCGGGTGTTCCAGTTGAGGATGACGACGGCGGTACGCATAAAGGGCTAAAGATCTCCGGGAACGATAATGTGGTGGTTGCCGATGGGGCTCCGCAGGAAATAGCCGGCTGCGCCGGGTGCCCGGACGATCACCTGCGTGCGGCAGAGCGCCTCCTCGTAGGGGTTTCCGAGCAGCAGCGCCTCTTTCCGGTACATCCGCCGGCAGTCCGGCGAAAGTTTGAACAGGGTCACCGGCCCCTCGGGCAGTTCGCCGTGGATGGCGACCCCGATGCCGGACTCGAAATGGGTGTCGTAGCAATAGTCGCGCACGATGCTCAGCGGCACGGTGCAGTGCGCAAAGAGCAGTCGGTCGCCCTCGATGCGGGACAGGTTGACCTGGAAGGAGGCCCGGCCTGTTCTCGCCTGCGCCACGGCCATCGAGAGCATCGCGGGGATGTCACCCTCGCAGGTGGCCGTGATGCCCTCGGCGTTAAGGATCGCGAGGGCGAGGCATCCGGTGTTGTGCAGGGCCGTCAGCAGGTCGAAGCAGCGCAGGGTCAGTCCGTCCAGGTCATAGCGTCGCACCAGGCGCCGCAGGGCACCGTAGATGCGGAGCGCATCCGTGAAGTCGCAAAGGGGGATTTCGTGCCCGTAGCGGGGAATGTTGAGCGCTTTCAATGAGAGGCCTTCCGGCTGCTCCGCTCCGCCCCGCCGGACTTCTTCGACCAGTTCCCCGATGGGGATGTCGAGCAGTTGCGCGCCGAGCCGTTCCCGGACGGCGGCGTAGTCCACGCCGCTGGAAATCAGCCAGTCAGAGGGCTGCCCGATCACGCCGTAGCGCTTGCCCGCAAGCAGGGGCCCCCAGGGGAAGGGCTCCGTGGGGTCTGCATCCTGCGAGACGCCCGCTTGCCCGTCCGAAAGGCTGCGGATCCGGCCGGCGATGTCCGGCTCGCTGCCGTGGAGGATTTCCCCCTCGAAACCGCACATGCGCAGCCAGGAAAGGATTTCCATCGAGGCGGCCAGCGAGTTGCTCCGGCCGCTGGTGAGCAGGAGCACGGGTTTGCGGAAGCTCCGCCCGCCGAGTTGTTTCAGAAAGGCGCCTTCCGTCCCGCCGGTGCGGACGTAGATCAATTCCGTGCCGCCGGAACCATAGGCCTGCAGGTCCTCTCCCCGGCAGTCGAACGCGACGCCGAGGGCTGCCTCGATGCCTTGGATGAACGGCTCCTGACGGGGGTCGGGGGCCATTCCCGTGTGCAGGGAGGAGGTCAGGGTATAGAGGACCGGGGCTGTCATCGTACTAGTCTTGGTGGCAGCAGCCTTCGCCTTCGCAGTCGCAATCGCCTTTGCCCTTGCCGCAGCATTCGCCCTCGCCTTTGCCGCAGCATTCGCCCTCTTCGTGCTCCTCGCGGTGGCAGCGGCCCTTGCCGTGGGGGCACTCGTGCTCCTCGGGCGGGAGGTATTCGCCGTGCAGCCCTTCGCGCAGCTCCTTGTCGCTGGCCTCGCGGATGCTCTCCACCGTGCCGGTGAAATGCAGGGTCTTGCCGGCCATCGGGTGGTTGAAGTCCATCGTGACGACGACGTCGTTCACCGCGACCACGGTGCCCTGGACGACCTGTCCGGCTTGGTTGAGCATCGGAATCATGCGGCCCGGGACGAGCAGGTCTTCGCGGATCTGGCCGTTGATGGCAAAAGCCGTCTTGGGGAGGTCGATCTCCAGACGGGGGTCGAACGTGCCATAGCCATCCTCGGGACTGAGGACGAAGTCGAAGCCTTCGCCGGGCTCTTTGCCTTCGAGGGCCGCCTCGAACTTGGGCAGCAGCATACCGCTGCCGTGGATGTACTCCAGGGGCTGTCCGGGGGCGGAACGGTCCGCGATCTTGCCCTCTACTTCCAACGCGTAGCCCACGGCCACGACTTTGTTTTTCTCAACTTTCATAAATCTTCTATTGTTTCTAATTTATTTATTATCAATAATCTTGCCACGCTCTATCCGCTGAAATCCACCTCGGCGAAGGCGAGGGTCGGGATGAGTTTGGTCTGGCAGGGACGGGCGTCGTCGCCCGCGGCGAGCAGTCTCGACCACAGGCCGAGCAGGTTCCCGGTCATCAGCATCCCGCTGACGGGCCGGACGATGCGCCCCTCCTCGAAGAGGAAGCCTTCGATCCCGTAGGAGAAGTCTCCGGTGACGGGATTGCTGTTGCCTCCGTTGAAATCGGTCACGAGGATGCCGCTGCCGCAGCGCTGCAGGATGGCGGCGCGGTCCAGGCCGGCTTCGGGCCAAGGGAGGACCTTGGGGCGCGTGGCATCTTCGATGGTGGGGGCGATCTGCATCTTGTTCGCCATATAGGTATTGACGAAATACTCCTTCACGACGCCCCGTTCGATGATGGGTGCCTCCACGGTGGTGACGCCTTCGGAGTCGAAGTACTTGGAGCAAGTCTGTCCCGGGATGCGGGGCAGGTCCAGGATGGTGAGGCCTTCGGGGAAGACCTGCTGCCCGAGGCTGTCCATCAGGAAAGAGTTGTTCTGCTGGATGGAGTAGGCGCTCAGGGCCCGGAGCAGGGGAGAGACCAGTTTGGCGGCCATCTCGGCGTCGATGACGGCGGTGTAGCGGCCGCTCGGGGCGGGAGCGGAGCCGATCTGGGCGACGGCGCGCTCGAGGGCGCGGCGGCCGCAGGCGGGGGCGTCGAGGCCGGCGGCGTGCGAGCACGCATCCCACCAATAGCCGCTGTACTTATCCCCGCCGCTCTCGACCGTGATCTCGACCCCATAATCGAACGAAGTCTCCCGATGCCGGCAACACACCCCGTTCGTATCCATCACCACTGTCTCATAAATACTATCACTATACTCACCCTCCTCCGACACAATCTGAAAATCCTTACCTTCGTCCTCGTAATGATTGCTCCACGGTAGCCCGGGTCCACTGTTGTCCGTCTTCTCTGCAGCGGGAACTGCTTCCGGGAACCGTGCCACCCTCGGCATCGTAAGAGGGGGGACCGCAAAGCGGTGGGGTCCGAAGGACGTTCCAGGAGGCAGTTGCCCGCTGCGAGAAGAAAATAACACAGAGGCGTCGAGGGCGATTTGCTGGCGGTCGGCAGGGGAGCGCCGCTCGCGGACGGCATCCACCAACCCGAGCTCATCCCCCGTCAGCGCATCCCGGCAACAACGAGCCGGATCCGGCAAATCCCGGAAAACATCCTCCGACACCATCCGCGTCGTCGCCACAGCCCGCTCGATAAAACCCTCCAGCGACACCGCATCTAACTTATTCGTCGAATATGTCCCGAAACGCCCGTCCACGAACAACGCCAGATTGAGCGACCGGTCGGCACAATGCGTCACCCGGTCCACTTCGCCGTCCAGGGTCGCCACCAGATCCTCCTCGCTCTTCGAAAGCGTCGCCCGCGCCTTCTGCGCGCCGAAACGCCGCGCCATCTCGAGCGCCTCCCGGACAAAATCCAATTCCTTGTCAGTGATCATCTTACTCTCCTCCAACCGTTAAACGACCGATCAACACCGACGGAATCCCGCACGACACCGCCGCACTCTGCTCTTTGCCGCAAGTCCAGGTCCCCTCGTCAATCTTGAGATCCCCGGCCACGCCCTGGATATCGGCGAGCGCCTGCGGACCGTTGCCGATGATGTTGATATCCTTGATCGGCATCGTCAGGCGCCCCTTCTCGATGAGGAACCCGCTCTTGACGAAGAAGGTGAAATCCCCCTCGCCGATCTTGACCTGCCCGTTGGCGAACTGATCCACGTATATGCCTTTCCGCACCGATGCAATCAGATCCTCCCGCGTCCCGTCCGGACCGCTCTCCATATACGTGGCGCGCATCCGCGGAATGGGATTGTAGCGGAACGACTCCCGCCGCCCGTTGCCCGTCGGGGCCACGCCGTACCAGGCGGCGCTGATCCGGTCGTGCAGATAGGAGGTCAGGCGGCCGTCCGTGACCATATAGGTCTTTTGTCCCGGGACACCCTCGTCATCGACATTCAGGGCCCCGCGGCTGGCGGGCAAGGTGCCGTCGTCGAGGATGTTGATCCCCGGACGACAGATCTGCTTGCCCATCTTGTCGCTGAAAATGGACTGCCCCTTGCGGTTGAAATCCGCCTCGAAAGCGTGGCCCATCGCCTCGTGGAGCAGGATGCCGGAAGCCCCGGCCCCCATCACGACGCTCATCTGGCCGCCCTTCGGCCGCCGCGCCTCGAAACGGGCATCCATCCCCGCGACGGCGCGGCTGACGAGATCCTCCAGGACAGCGTCGCTGATCATCTCGGCGCCCATGCGCAGACTGCGCGAGACGGTATTGTTCTCGGTGCGATTGCCCTGCCGGAAGATGACCTGCACCGACAGACTTCCGAGGGGACGATGGTCGGCGGTCAACTCACCGAGCGAATTGTACATCAGGATATCGCTGACCGAATACGAAAGCACCGCCACGACCTTCAGCACGCGGCTATCCCGCGCCCGGATCCCCCCCTCAATCCGCTGCAAAAACGGCACAAACCCCGCCACCTCCGCATCCTCCCAGGGAGTTAGCTCGCTATAGAAGGAAGCCATCGCGTGCGGAGTGGAGGCGGCAGTCGGGTCTGAAAACCGTAGCCGCCCTCGGCTTCGTAAGAGGGAGGGGCCCGCTGCCGAAGGCAGTGGGAGGGGTCCGACGCAGTCGGACGTTTTCAGACCCGGGCTGCCGCGTAACGGAGCAGCGATGGCTGCATTGGCAATGGAACCCGCGGCGCGGGCAGCAGCCCGCAGCGAAGCGAAATCCGTCGACTCCGCATACGCATACCCCGTCTTCTCCCCCTTGAGCACCCGGACCCCGCACCCGAAATCCACATGATAACCCCCCGACCCCACCACGCCGTCGCGAAGCAACAAATCGTGATAGGACGTATCCTCGAAATACAGATCGCACCAATCGCCCCCGGCGGAGAGACCCTCCGCCACGAGCGCACGCAACTGCTCTTCGGTTATCCCGAAACGCTCACAATGACTCATCCGGATGTGCAATATTCCAAATTAATTGATACTTCTCGCTGTCCTTGATATAAATGAGGTCCTTCGATCCCTCGGCGACGATCGTGAACGGCGGTTTGGAATTGTCCGCCAGGATCCAGTTGTCGATCACCGGAATATAGCTCTCGAAAAAATACTGCAGCCCCATCACATAACGCCGCCGCACCACCGGATCGGGGATGTTGTGCCCCCCGGTCAGCACCCGGTCGTGCACCCGCTGGATCGCCATCTCGGGCGAGGCGAGCCAGAAATACAGCACCGTCACCTCATAACCCGCCCCCTGCGCCTCCCGCACAATCTTGATCAGCGAGCGCGTGGCCAGGGTCGTCTCCACGGCGAAATCCTCCCGGCGCTCCAGTAAATAGTTGATTTTCATCAACATATACCGGCTGGCCGTGACCGATGCGGAGGCGGGGTTGAACGGGGAGAGGCTCTTCGCGAATTCATCGGAATTCACGAACTCCCGGCAATTCAAAAAATCCGGCAAGAGGGTATATGACGCCGTAGTCTTGCCGGATCCGTTGCAGCCCGATATGATGTAGAGCTTGGGCAAAAGTCTATTTCTCGGGAATATTCTCCAGGACGGCCTTCAGCAGGTCCCAGGTCCGCTGGACGGACGGGATGTGAACGCGCTCATCCGGAGAGTGCGGATAGAGGATGGTCGGGCCGATGGACACCATCTCCCAGTTGGGATACTTGGCCCCGAGCAGGGCGCACTCCAGGCCGCCGTGCGTCGCCATCACGTTCATCGGATCACCGAACATCTGCACGTGCAGATCGTTGATCAGTTTGTTGATCGGCGTGTCCGGCTTGGGCGTCCATCCCGGATAGCCGCCGAAGAACTTGATCTTGGCCCCGGCGAACTCGAAAATGTAGCGCACGCGCAGCGCCAGGTCGTGCTTGGAGGTGTTGATGGCGCTGCGGAGCAGGGATGCCACGCGGATGTGGCCGCGGGAGGTACGCACCACGGCGAGGTTGATGGAGGTCTCGGTCAGGCCGGCCATGGCCTGGCTCATCCGGATCACGTTGGACGGGCAGACGGCGATGGCCTTGCAGGCGTTGAGGATGACCTTGTCCTGGATCACGCGGGCGGGCTTGCGGACCTTGGTCACGGTGCACTGCATGCCCGGGTCGCTCTCCTGGTAGCGCGCCTTGGCCACCTTGAAGATCTGGTTCATGTAGCGCACGGCCTTCTCGGCATTCTCTTTCGGAATGGCCACGATAGCATTGGCCTCGAACGGGATGGCGTTGCGCAGGCTGCCGCCGTTGAAGGAAGCCACCTTGCCTCCATAGCGCTCCAGCAGCGGGATCAGCGCGCGGACCATTACTTTGTTGGCATTGGCCCGGTACAGGGAGATGTCCATGCCGGAGTGGCCGCCGGACAGGCCCTTGACGTCGATGGCATAGCCCACGAAGCCGCGCGGAGTGGGGAAGGACTTGTATTTGAAGTCGGCCACGGCGTCCAGGCCGCCGGCGCAGCCGATGCAGAGTTCCTTCTCGTCCTCGGAATCGAGGTTGAGGAGGATGTCGCCCTTGAAGATGCCGGGCTTAAGGGCGTCGGCGCCCGTCATGCCGGTCTCCTCGTCGTAGGTCACGAGCACCTCGACGGGGCCGTGCTTGACGCTCTTGTCCTCGGCTACGGCCATCGCCAGGGCCACGCCCATGCCGTTGTCGGCGCCGAGCGTCGTGCCCTTGGCCTTGACCCATTCTCCGTCGATGACGGTCTCGATCGGGTCCTTGAGGAAGTCGTGTGCGGTGTCTGCGGTCTTCTGGGGCACCATATCCATATGTCCCTGGAGGATGACACCCTTGCGGTTCTCGTAACCCGGGGTGGCGGGGATGCGCATGATCACGTTGCCGGTCTCGTCGGCGAAGGCCTCGACATCGTGCTCCTTGGCCCAGTTGAGCAGGTGCTCCCGCACGATCTCCTCGTGCTTCGAGGGGCGCGGGCAGCGGGTCAGTCCGTAGAAATTGTTCCAGACAACAGCTGGCTGAAGATCTTTGATGGTCATAATCTATGTTGTTTTTAGTGTTAAATCCTTGCAAAGCGCTGGTGGGTCCAGAGGTAGTTCTCCGGTTGCTCCCGGATGTCTTTCTCCAACAGCGTATAGTATTGTTGCATAATGCCCTGCACGCTCATTTTGGAGGCATCTTCGCAGATGGGCGTATAGCGCATCAGGTAGTGCCCCCGGCGGTCGGGACGCATCGTCAGGTAGGCCACCGCGAAGCCCAGTTTGTGGGCCAGGGCGGCCGCGCCGGTCATGGTCTGGACCCGCTGGCCCATGAAGTCCACCTCGAGGTTGCCCGTCGAGGAGAAGTAAGGGCGCTGATCGGTGTTGATGTTGTAGACCTTCTTCTCGTCGCGGTGCGAAAAGGCGTAGCGGATGAGGTCCCGGGACTCGATGTAGCCCGGGAAGTGCTCACGGTCCTTGAGGGGGGCGAAGCGGTTGTCCCGCAGGATCCCGTCCCACATCTCGCTGGACTGCCGGAGGTACACCACGCAGAAGTTCTGCTCGTTGAACGGGAGGGGGGTATCGGTGTAGTTGTAGGACTCGATGCCGCCGTAGAGCTCCCAGTTGCCGCAGTGCGAATACATCACGACCAGGCTGGGCGAGTCCTCGAAGAGCCTGGCGGCGACCTCGGGATTCTCCACTTCGACGAGGCGCTGCCGGTGCAGGCGTTCGGCGTTCCGGCAGCCCCCGAACCAGACCGTCTCGGCGATCAGCTCGCCGAAATGCCGGTAGAAGGCCTTGCGGATGGGTTTGAGGTCCCAGACGTTCTTGTCGGGGAAGCACTTGGTCAGGTTGTGGATCACGACGTCGCGCCGGTAGTGCAGCACGTCCTCCGCCAGCCAGGAGAGCGCCCGCCCCAGCGCGTAATGTACGCGCAAAGGAAGGAGCCCCAGCAGCCGGAGCAGCCCTTTTATCAACCAGGTACCGATTTTACGCATTATGCAAATATAACAAATTCCCGCGACTTCATCAAGGCATCGACCCCTCGGCCAGGAGGCCGGCCAGGACGGCAAAGGAGAACATCAAGATGAGCAGGCCCACCCAGCCCTGCGTGGTCACGCGGGCGCGCGGCCAGCGGATCTGGCAGAGTCCCAGCATCAGCCAGGGGAACAGGGGAGCGCCCACCCGGGCGAACATCGGGAGTCCCTGCGCGCGGAAGATGCAAAAAAGAATCACCCCGATATCAAATACCAGGGTAATCCAGAACATGATGAGTCGTATGCGGCGGGTCATCGCTTACGCCGTGGCAGCCTCCAGCTTCTTGAGGAAGGAGAACATCACGACGCCGGAGATGACGCAGAGGGCCATCAGGACCACCCAGTTGACCCACAGCGGGACGTTGTCCCAGAGCATGGACGGAATGGAGCTGAGGTAGTTGCCGATGGCGGTGGCGGCGAACCAGCAGCCCATCATCAGGCCCTTGTACTTCGGCGGAGCGACCTTGGACACGAAGGAAATGCCCATCGGGCTGAGGAGCAGCTCGGCGAAGGTGAGCACCAGGTAGGTGCTGATCAGGTAGGTCGGGACTACCGGGTCGGGGGACACGCCGCCGACGGCCGTCAGATCGGACGGGGCCGGCTGGCCCTTGGAGGCGGCGAGCATGATGAGGTAGCCGAGTGCGGCCACGAACATGCCCAGGCCGATTTTCTTCGGGGCGGAAGGCTCTTTATCCTTCTTGGCTAGGGCGGCGAAGATGGCCATGGAGACCGGCGTCAGGGCCACGACGAAGAAAGGATTGAACTGCTGGAACTGCTGCGGCAGGATGTGCAGGACGGAATCCATTCCCGCATAGAGGGCATAGGCACCGCCCCACAGGGCGACGGTCACGGCGGCGCAGATGGCCTTGGCTTTGGAAGTCTCGGACTGGAAGGCCCCGAAGAGGGTATAGACCGACACGGCGATCAGGAACAGCGGCCAAATATTGAAGCCGATGCGGAGCGGTCCGGACACAGTGTCCTGGGTGTAGTCGCGGGCGAAGTAGGTCAGCGAGGAGCCGTTCTGGTGGAAGGCCATCCAGAAGAAGATCACCACGGCGAACACGAAGATGAGGGCCACGATGCGGTCCTTGGTCTGCTTGGGCGTGAGTTCGACGACTTTCTCGTTGCTGGCGGCAGCCTGCTTGGCATTGACGTCGGTATGCTTGAACCAGGAACGGAAGCCGAAATAGATGGCCATCGAGAAGATCAGCGACACGCAGGCCACGGCGAAACCGAGGTTGTAGGCGGTGGCGAGGTGGTTGATATAGTACTGGCTGAAATCGCTCAGGCTCATCGCCGTCACATCGGCCCCGGGCATCGCGGCCTGCAGCTCCTGCAGCAAGGAAGGATCCTGGAGGGTGCCGTTCAGGCACTGGTGTGCCAGGGCGGGGATGTCGGCTTTGTAGATGAGGCCGGACTTGGCCAGGTGGCTGTTGGTCAGCGCGGTAGCGGCGGTCGGGGCGAACATGGCGCCCACGTTGATGGCCATGTAGAAGAGGCTGAAGCCGGAGTCGCGCTTGGCGCTGTAGGCCGGGTCGTCATAGAGATTGCCCGTCATCACCTGCAGGTTGCCCTTGAACAGGCCCGTACCCACGGCGATGAGCAGCAGGGCGCCGATCATCATCACGAGCGCAAGCCCGCGGTTGGCGAAGGCATTGGTGGGGATGGCCAGCAGGAGATATCCCACGAACATCACCGACACGCCGGTGACGACGCACTTGCCGAAGCCGATCTTGTCGGCGAGCCATCCGCCGAGGACCGGCATGAAATAGACGGCTGCCAGGAAAATGGCGTAGAACTGACCCGCCGCTGCGGCGGTGAAGCCGAACTTGGCCTGCAGGAATAGCAGGAAGATGGCCAACATAGTGTAGTAGCCGAAGCGTTCGCCGGTGTTGGCGAGTGCGAGGGCATAGAGACCTTTGGGTTGTCCTTTGAACATATCTGAATAGGTTTGGTGTCGTTACGTCCTACAAATATAATAAAATTGACAAAATATAAAAAGGGACCGCCCCCCACGGGGACAGTCCCTTTCCACAGTGTCTTGTGCGATGGATTACTCGGCTGCGGGAGCCTCGTTCTCCACGACCACCTTGACGTTGGCGAAGACGCCCTTGTAGCACTTCACCTTGGCCTCGAACTCACCGAGTTCCTTGATCTCGGGCACGGTGACGTTCTTCTTGTCCAGCTCGAAACCGGCGGCGTTGAGCGCGTCGGCCACCTGGGCGGCGGTCACGGCGCCGTAGAGCTTGCCGGTCTCGCCGACCTTGGCGGTGAGCTTGACCTCGGTGGCCTCGAGCTTGGCGGCCACGGCCTGTGCGTCAGCGACCAGACGGGCCTCTTTGTGGGCGCGCTGGCGGAGGGTCTCGGCGTGCTGCTTGAGCGCGGACGGGGTGCCGACGGTGGCGAATCCCTGCGGGACGAGATAATTGAGCGCGTAACCGGTCTTGACTTCTACCACATCTCCGGCCTCGCCGAGATTGGCAACTTCTTTCTTGAGGATGATCTTCATAACGCTTCAATTATTTGAGGAGGTCGGTGACATACGGGAGAAGAGCGAGGGAGCGGGCGCGCTTGACGGCCTGCGCAACCTTGCGCTGGAACTTCAGGGAAGTACCGGTGATGCGGCGGGGAAGGATCTTGCCCTGCTCGTTGAGGAACTTCTTGAGGAACTCAGGGTCCTTGTAATCGACATACTTGATGCCCGCTTTCTTGAAGCGGCAGTATTTCTTCTTGCGAACCTCTACGGTAGGAGGGTTCAGATAACGGATTTCGTTGTTGTTTGCCATAATGATTCCTCCTGATTATTCTTCGGTTTCGAGGGTCTCGGCTTCGGCCTGGGGCTCTTCGGCGACTTCCTCCTTGGGGGCAGTGGCGGCTGCAGCCTTGGCGGCGCGCGTGAGGCGGCGATGCTCGGCGTAAGCGATGGCGTTCTTGTCCAGGGTTACGGTGATGTAACGGAGGATGCGCTCGTCGCGGTGGTACTGGGTCTCAAGGGTGGCCACGAACTGCGGGTCGGCCTTGAACTCGATCAGGTAATAGAATCCTGATGTCTTGTGCTGGATGGGGTAGGCAAGTTGCTTCAGACCCCAGTCCTCTTCATACACGATCTCACCGCCGTTGTCGGTGATGAGCTTGGTGTACTTGGCAACCGCTTCCTTCATCTGGGTGTCAGACAAAACGGGAGTTGCAATGAAAACGGTTTCGTACTGTTTGATCATTTTGTTGATATTAAGTAAGTAATAATAGCCCCTTTCGGAAAGGGGCTGCAAAGATAGGAATTATTTCTTGGAAAACAAATAGTTGGAGAAAGCTAATTCTCCGGCGCTTCGCTCCCGGGAGGCCGGGTGTTCATCGCGGCCCAGATGCGGGGCGTCTGCCCGGTAAGTTTCTTGAAAGCCGCGTTGAAGGCGGGGGCGTTGGGGAAGCCGCAGGCCGCGGCGATTTCCGCCTGGCGTGCACTCGGATGGGCGAGGATGTATTCCTCGGCGGCGGCGATCCGCATCGAGCAGAGAAAATCGGGGAAGCGCTGGCCATAGCTGCCGTTGACGAGGCGCGAGACGTAGGTCCGGTTGGTGTGCAGGCGGGTGGCGAGCGTCTCGAGCGTGAGGCCGGGCTGCAGGTAGAGCCTCTCCTCGAACATCAACTTCGCAAAACGCGCCTCGAGACCCGGGTCCGGCGGCCGGGGTGCGGCCGTTCCCGGGCCGGGCCCGGGAGAAGTCCCGCGCCCGCCGTCCTGCCGGGTTCCGAGCAGGTCCCTGAGGAAGTCCAGGATGCGCATCTGCGTTCAGTATCAGCTTTATGCAAATGTAAAAAGAATTTTTGTACATTTGTCCGTTATGAATTTGATAAAACTCTTCCAGAACATCCGTCCTTTCGTACGGCCTTATCGCTGGCTGGTGATCATCACCCTCGTCCTGACCCTGATCGGCTCCTTGATGGCGCAGGTCAACGCCATCGTGCTGGACCGCACCGTGGACGCGATCAACGCCCTGATCGGCACGGACTTCACCTGGGCCCAGGCGGCCCGCATCCTCACGATCATCAGCATCGTGCTGCTGGGCAAGGAATTGCTCTCGGTGTTGATCACCTTTGCGCAGAACTATTACGGCGAGCGGATGCGCATTTTCGTTTCCCGCGATCTCTCGCAGAGCGTCATCGAGAAGGTGCTGACCTTCCGGATGGCCTATTTCAATACGGACGAGAACGCGACGGGCAAGCTCCAGGCCCGCATCGACCAGGGCGTGAGCAGCCTCTCGCGCACGGTGCAGAACTTCTTCATCGACCTGCTGCCCCTGTTCACCAGCGCCCTGCTGGCCCTGATCCTGATGTTCGCGGCCAATGTGTACGTGGGCCTGGTGGCCCTCGGCATCGTGCCCTTCTATTTCTGGATCACTTACCGGCAGGCCAGGCGTCTGAAGGGCTGGCGGCGCGAGATGCGCTCGCACCTCGAGACCAAGAGCCAGGGCATCAAGAACATCATCGATTCGATCAACGTCATCAAGAGCTTCAACCGCGAGCAGATCGAGGCGAAAAAGCAGCTGGACATCCAGAACCAGGTCACGGACAACCAGGTGAAGACCCGCCGGGTCGCATTCTACTACAACGGCCTCAAGAGTTTCGTCAAGCAGGTCGGCACCGTACTGGTCATCATCCTGACGGCCTACCTGGTGCTCAGCGGCTATCCCGGGATGACCATCGGTAAGATCATGTACCACATCATGCTCTTCAGCAATGTCATCGCCCCGATCACCCAGCTCCAGCGCATCTTCGACGATGTCAACGACGCGCTCATCTATGCGGAAGGCTTCTTCGGTATCCTGAATTCCGACGAGCAGATCGAGCCCTCCGGTGAGTACCGTCCCGAGACGATTGCGGGCAAGTTCGAGCTCAAGGGCGTGGACTTCACCTATCCCAACGGCAATCAGGCTCTCTGGGATATCAATATGACCATCGAGCCGGGCAAGATCACGGCGCTGGTCGGCCTGTCGGGCGCGGGCAAGAGTACCATCGTGAACCTGCTGGACAAGTTCTACGAGCCGCAGACGGGTGTAATCCTGCTGGACGGGGTGGATCTGCGCGAATACGATACGCGCTACCTGCGCGAACACATCGGCCTGGTGCTCCAGAAGAACCACATTTTCGACGGATCGATCGAGGAGAATATCCGCTACGGCAAGCCCGACGCCACGTTCGAGGAAGTGGTGGACGCGGCGCGCAAGGCCTACATTTACGACCAGATCGTGGCGTTGCCCAAGGGCTTCCAGAACAAGGCTTCGGACCTGTCAGGCGGCCAGCAGCAGCGCATCGCCATCGCCCGGATGTTCCTCAAGAATCCGCCGATCATCTTCCTGGACGAGCCCACGGCCAGCCTCGACGCCATCGCGACCGAGCAGATCAAGGCCAGTATCGACGCCATCAAAAAAGACCGTACCGTCATCATGATCTCGCACTCCATCTCCCAGATCATCGACAGCGACCTGATCTATGCCCTGCAGAAGGGCCGGGTGGAGCAGAGCGGCGATCCGGACGAAGTCTATCGCGCCGGAGGCATTTACAAACAGATCGTGGACGCTTCCGCCCGCAGTCTCAACATCGAAAAACTCGCCCAGACCCTCGACTCCGACGGCGACGGCCGTCTCTTCGATTAGCGTGCGGGTGGCGTGACGGGCGGGTGAGCGGCGTAGAGTTCCGCGCACCAGGCCTTGAAATCAGACCACTTGTAATAAGGACCGCTGACCGAGGTCAGCTGGGGGAGGGTGGATTCCGCGCCGTTGTGCAGGACCTTGAAAAGGATGTCTCCGCCCGCGCGGCGGGGCCGGTAGAGGATGAACTGGATGTTGGAGGCCATCGGGGTGCGATAGGTCTGGAACCAGTATTTCACATCGTCGGCCTTGTCCGGCATATAGCCGGCTCCGTCCAGGTTGAGCAGCGGGAAGAAGGCGTTGAGGACGTGGTCGTGGCCGAAACGCAGGTCTGCGCAGGGGCCGCCCCCGGCGATGGCCGCATCGGCGTGCTTCTCGATGTCCTGCAGCAGGACGATGTGGCGGAAGCGGTTGCCGCCATGCCCGAGATAATCCCGGTAGTTGACCACCTCCCAGAGCACAGCCTGCTGGTCGGGGGTGAAGAGGTCCTCGAGGAAATCGCTGTCGCTGTAGTTGTGGTAGCCGCCCCAGAGGTCGAACAGATCCACGCAGAAGCGCACTTTCCCGGCCTCGCCGCCGAGGAACGCGTCATCGGTGAAAAGCTTCCCCAGAATGCCCGGGAAATCGATTTTGCGCGCGGCGAAAGCCGCGTAGGACTCGCCGCCCGGAGGGCTCGGCCGCCCGGCGAACTCGGGCGCATATCCCCGCGGGGCGCTCTGGTTGGCCGTCACGCCGAGTTCGGTATGGTAGGAGTCGGCCGTGATGTCCAGGCCCGGATACATTTTCTGCAGGGCGAGGGTAAAGGAGTTCATACTCACGATCGCACGGGTCGAGACGGACACGCGGGCGTGCACCTGCCCGCCTTTGCGGAAGACCTCGGGGAAGGCGTGCCCCATGTTCTGGGCGATGAGTTTGTGCTGCTCCCAGCCCAGCGGCACAAGGTCTCCGGTGTTGACCAGCGGAATCTCGTAGAATGCCTCGAAGTCGCTGAGCAGCCGGCGGCCGCGCTCCGTCAGGACGCCGGCCCCGGAGGCGGCGGTCAGCTGGGTCCGGATGCGGGTGTAGGTGCCGCTGTCCCAGGCGTAGCGGGATCCGTGGCGGCCGTAGTGGCTGATGTAGAAGGGTTTATACCCTTTGGGAGCGGGCGTGAGCGCGGGCGCGTCGAAGCGATAGGGACCCTCGCAGGCAGAGGCTTTGTCGCGGTCGTTGCGGACGATGTCCAGCACATTATAAGTCTGGGCGCTGCCAATGAATGCAACCGGCATCAGCAGCAAAGCAATCAATATCCTTTTCATATATATTGAAATAATCGGAGCTTGCGACCGAGGGGGTCAGGGGGAACCTTCCTCCTGTCATAAAGCATTTGATATCAACATTGTCAAATGTTGATATCTTCGAGTTCTTCCTCCGAGCGGAGGTTGGCGCGGATGAAGTTCTGGCGCTCGAGGGTGTTGTCGCCCATGTAGAAGGACATGATGTCGGCGATCGACTCTTCCTCGGCGAGTTTCACCAGGTCGAGGCGCATCTTGGGGCCGATGAAATGCACGAACTCCTCGGAAGAAATCTCGCCCAGGCCTTTGAAGCGGGTGATCTCCACGCCGGTCTTCAGGGCCGCGACGGCCTTGTTTTTCTCGTCGGGGGTGTAGCAATAGCGGTTCTCCTTCTTGTTGCGCACGCGGAAGAGCGGCGTCTGGAGGATGTGCACGTGCCCGCGCCGGATCAGGTCCGGATAGTACTTCATGAAGAAGGTCAGCACCAGCATGCGGATGTGCATGCCGTCATCGTCGGCATCGGTGGCCACGATGATATTGTTGTAGCGGAGGTTTTCGAGATCGTCCTCGACCCCGAGGGCGGAGACGAGCAGGTTCAGCTCCTCGTTCTCGGCCACCTTCTTGCGGCTTTCCTTATAGCAGTTGATGGGTTTGCCGCGCAGCGAGAACACGGCCTGGAAATTAGCGTTGCGCGCCTTGGTGATCGTGCCGCTCGCGGAGTCGCCCTCGGTGATGAAGATGGAGGAGTTCTCGATGTTCTCCTGGGTCTTCTCCGTGACTTTGTCGTTGTAGTGGAACTTGCAGTCGCGCAGTTTACGGTTATAGACGTTGGTGCGCTTGTTGCGCTCGCGGGTCTTCTTCTGGATGCCGGAGATCTCCTCGCGCTCCTGCTGGGAGGCCTTGATCTTCTCCTCGATCACCGGGACGATCTCCTTGTGGATGCGCAGGTAGTTGTCCAGGTTCTTGGCCACGAAATCGTTGACATACGAGCGGATGGTGGGGCCGATATCGTTCTTGATGGCTCCGTGCTCGTCGTGGACCTGCTTCTCCCACATATAGTTGGACCCGAGTTTGGTCTTGGTCTGGCCCTCGAAGTTCGGCTCCTGGATCTGGATGCTGATGGCGCCCACCACGCCCTGGCGGCAGTCGGCGGGGTCGTAGTTCTTCTTGAAGAACTCCTTGAGGGTCTTGGCAATGGCCTCGCGATAGGCGGCCAGGTGCGTCCCGCCGTCGCGGGTGTTCTGCCCGTTGACGAAGGAGGAAATGTTCTCGCCGTAGGCATTGCAGTGGCTCAGGACGATCTCGATGTCCTCGCCCTCCAGGTGGATGGGCGGGTAGAGGGGCGCGTCGCTGAGGTTCTCGTTCACCAGGTCCAGCAGGCCGTTCTCCGATTTGTAGGGAGTGCCGTTGAAGACGAGGGTCAGTCCTTTCTTGAGATAGGAGTAGTTCTTGACCATCGTCTCCACGTAATCGAAGTTGTAGGCGTATTCGCCGAACATCAGCGAGTCCGGGATGAAGCTGACCAGTGTCCCGTTTTTCTCGGTGGTGGCGTCCTTGCCGCTGTCCTTGAGCTCGCCGCGCTCGAAGCGCGCCCAGGAGCGTTCGCCGTCGCGGAAAGAACTCACGAAGAAGACCTCCGAGAGGGCGTTGACGGCCTTGGTGCCTACGCCGTTGAGTCCGACGGACTTCTTGAAGACCTTGTCGTCGAACTTCGCGCCGGTATTGAGTTTACTGACGGCATTGACCACGGAACCCAGGGGGATTCCGCGGCCAAAGTCGCGCACGCTGACGGTGTTGTTCTCGATGGAAATCTGGATCTGCTTACCGTATCCCGCCGCGAACTCGTCGACGGAGTTGTCGATAATCTCCTTCAGCAGGACATAGATGCCGTCGCCGGGGTTATTGCCGTTGCCGAGGCGCCCGATATACATACCCGGGCGCAACCGTACGTGCTGTACACCTTCGAGGGTGCGTATGTTGTCGTCTGTATAGCTGCTATTTGGCATTCTTGACGACAGCTCCCTTGAGGTGCAGGATGACCGGTTTCTTCTGGGCGGAAGTATACACGGTGAGGGTCTTGTCAAAAGCGCCCGCGCCTTCGTCGTTGGAATAGGTGGCGGTGATCACGCCCTTGGCTCCGGGAGCGATCGACTCGCGCGGCCACACGACGTCGGTGCATCCGCAGGAAGGAACCACGGCGAAGATGGACAGGGCCTCGTCGCCGTCGTTGGTCACGGTAAAGGTGCAGGTCTGTTTGCCGGCCTTGGAGCTGATCTCGCCAAAGTCGTGCACGGTCTTGTCAAACTGGATGGGTGCTGCGAGTGCGACAGCAAGCAAGATTGTCAAAATTGTCTTCATAACTGCAAATTTACGAAAAAATGATTACTTTTGTCATAGCTTTTGCAAATAACACGCCGAAACTCACACTAACTTTTTATAATTATGGCTTACAAGATTAATCCCGACACCTGCGTGGCTTGTGGAACTTGCCAGGGTGAATGCCCGACTGGCGCAATCCAGGAAGGCGATGTCTACACGATCGACCCGAACATCTGCATTGATTGCGGCACCTGCGCCGATGCCTGCCCGATGGGCGCTATCGCTCCGGGTGAATAATCGATGACGATGAAAAGGTTTTTTATGGGGGCTCTAGCAGCCCTCTTCTTGTTTGTGGACGCCTTCGGCTACGAGTTCCCGAAGCCGACCCTGACCGTGCGCCTCTATCCGGAGGGCCAGAGCGTGGACAAAGGCATCGTGGAGAATGGGCGCGCGCTGACACAGGGGCCGGGCGAGTCCAACGGCCTGACCGGCGAAGTCACGGACCGCGGCGGACACCGCTACGGCAACATCGGCGACGATGCCTGGATCGAGATCTTCCTCCCGGAGAAATGCAACGGGGAGATGATCGTGATCTGCCCGGGCGGCGGCTATTCCTATTGCTCGTATGAAGGGGAGGGCGCGCTTGCGGCCGACTGGTGCCTGCAGCGCGGCATCGCCGCCTGCGTGCTGCTTTACCGCATGCCCAACGGCCACGCCAACGTGCCCCTGACGGATGTCCAGAATGCGTTCCGCTACTGCCGCGCACGCGCCGCGGAGTGGGGCGTAAAGAAGATCGGCGTGATGGGATTCTCCGCCGGCGGCCACCTTGCCGCCTCTGCCTCCACGCTCTTCGTGGACGAGGTGACGCGTCCGGATTTCTCCGTGCTCGTCTATCCCGTCATTACGCTCGAGGAGTTCACGACCCACGCCGGGACGCGCTCCAACCTGCTGGGAGACCGGGTTTTCCGTATGCAGGTCGAGAACTGGTCGCTGGACACGCGTGTGAACGCGAAGACCCCGCCGGCCATCCTGCTTCTCAGCGCGGACGACCGCGCCGTTCCGCCGGAGAACAGCATACGCTATTTCCGGGCGATGCAGCGCTACAATGTGCCGGGCGAACTGCACATCTTCAGCAGCGGCGGTCACGGATGGGGTTTCGGTACGGTCGAGACCGTCGGACGTGATGCTCTCGGGGACCAGCGGGACAATTGCTCGCAGACCCTCGAGCGCTGGCTTGCCGCCCGCTTAAAGTAAGATGCGGCCTGCGCAGAAGACGTGCCGGATGCAAGAACTGTCCGCCGCGTAAACCCAATTAGAAATCAAATTGTGGCAGGGCTGCATCCGGGGCGATGACAGATCCACCAGCAGCGCATCGGCCTGCTTGCCCACGGCTATCTCACCGGCGTCGATTCCAAAGAAATCGGCGCCGTTTTTCGTCGCCCAGCGGAAGACTTCCGCGGCCGGCAGCAGGGATGCGTCCCCGCCCAGCTTGGCCAGCAGGGCGGCGAATTTCATCTCCTCGCGCATATCGAGGTTGTTGTTGGAGGAGACACCGTCCGTGCCCAGGGTGATGCGGCAGCCGGACTCCAAGGCCAGTTCGTAAGGGAAACGGCCGCTGCCGAGCTTCATGTTGGAGCAGGGGCAGTGGACCACGGTCACGCCCCGTTTGGCGAGGATCTTCCATTCTTCGGCATCCACGTGGACGCAGTGCGCGGCGAGCACGTCGGGGCCCAGGACCCCGAGTTTCTCGAGGAAGCGCACCGGGGTGGTGCCGTGCGCCCGGATGCAATTCTGCACCTCGGTCTGAGTCTCGGCGAGGTGGGTGTGGATCAGCAGCCCGTGGTGCCGGGCGAAGTTGACGCAGCGCTTGAAGCGCTCGGCGGACACGGTATAGATGGCGTGCGGGGCCATCACCAGTTGGATGCGGCCGCCGGTGGGGTCCTGCCAGTTCTTGATGTAGTCCCGGATGGCCTCGGACTGGGATTTGGGGTGGTCGTCCAGGAGGGTGATGCCGATGGCGGCGCGCATCCCGGAGGCTTCGACGGCGGCGACGCACTCCTCGAAGTCGAAATACATATCCGAGAAGAAGGTGGTCCCGGAGGCGGTCATCTCCCGGATGGCCAGTTCGTTGCCGCGGCGGATGTCTTCGCTCTGCAGATTGTGCTCGAATGGCCAGACATATTGCTCCAGCCACTCCTGCAGGGGGCGGTCGTCGGCATAGCCGCGCATCAGGGTCATCGCGGCGTGGTTGTGGGTGTTGAAGAAACTGGGGAGGATGGCGGTCCCGTCCGCCTCGATGATGCGGTCGGCGGGGGTCTGCTCGGGTGCGTCCAGGTCGGCGAAACGGTCGCCCCGGATCAGGATGCAGCATTTGCGGCCTTCATGCAGGACGTGCTTCAGCAGGATGCTCTCCGGCTCGCGGAAGGTGTTGTCCAGGACGCGGTAGCCCTCGAGGATATGGCAGCTCTGCTCCTGGAAGAGCCGGCCGCGGGCGGTGAGCGTGACGTGGCCGCGGCTGCGCTCGAAGAGCCGTCCGCCGGCGAATTTCTCCAGTTCGGCGATGTGCTGGCTGACAGCCGGCTGGCTGACGCCGAGAGCCTTGGCGGCGGCCGTGAAACTGCCGGTCTGCGCCACCTGCTCGAATACCCTCAGTCTGAAATCTTCAAACATCTGACAATAATCTTTTCTTATGATGCAAATATAGTAAAAACTTTGTCAGATGTCGCCCTTTTGGGTTGTATATATCAAAAAATTATAAAATGCCCGGCAGGCGGCGTCATCGCTCCTGCCGGGCAAATTCCATTCATCCACTTTATTCAGGACGCATGACGATTTCGACCAGGTTGCCTTGGAGCAATTCCCTGGCGGCGGCACGGACCTGCTCGGGGGTGAGGGCGTTCACGGCGGCCTCGTAGTCCCGGTCGTAGTCGATGTCGTGGAGGATGCCCTCGCTGAGCATTGTGGACCAGTAACTGTTGCGCAGGCGGCTCTCCGGGATGTTCTTCTGGAGGTTCTTGAGCGCCTTGTCGAAATGGTCCGCGGTGGGGCCGTTTTCGGCGAGGTCGGTCAGGCCCTGCTTCGCAAGTTCGCGGAGACGGTCTGCGGACTCGACATTGGTCTGGAAGGATACCTGCATCACCCGGCGCTCGTCGGGCTTGTTGCTCACCAGCGGAGAGGTGCTGGCGCCATAGGTGCCGCCTTCCTCTTCGCGGAGGGTTTCGGTGTAGATCATGTCGAGGATGTAGGAGAGGGCATCGAAGGCGGCGTCCGCTTCGATGCTGTAGGGCTTGATCTGGTTGTAGACCTGCACGACCGTGACCATCGGCGTAGCCATCTGGGCCTTGAAGTCATAGATGCGGTTGGCGGTAGTGTAGCCGTCGCCGCGATAGACGGCCTTCTCGGCCTTCTTGCCCTTCGGCAGGGAACCGGCGTAGCGGGCGATGAGCGGGGCCACTACCTCCGGATCGAAGTCGCCGACCACCACGATGCTGGCTCCGGCGGCATCCTTGAACAGGCGCTTATAGACGCTTTCCAGGGTGCTGAGGCTGGCTTTCTTGTAGGTTTCAGGGCTGATCATGAAGCGGCGCGGGTTGTCATAGGCCACATCGTAGAGAGCCTTGCTGAGCTTGTAGCCGGATTGGGTGACCAGGTTCGGCAGCACGGCGTCGATCTGGCTGACGCCCTGCTGGTACTCGGCTTCGTCGAAACGGGGATCGGTGAAGTAGAGGAAGGCCATTTGCAGGGCGGTCTCGAAGTCCTTGGTCGTGGAGGCGCCGCTCACCCCGTGGGCATAGTCATTGATGTACGGAGTGGCGGAGGCCTGTTTGCCGGCGAGCATCTTGCGGACGGTCGTGGCCGGGAAACCGGCGATGCCGGTGCTCTGCAGGTAGAGCGACCAGATGTTGGGATCGAAGGAGTAGATCTCCTCGTCGGAAATGAGGCTGCGGCCGCCGTTCTTGATGATGTTGAAACTGACGAGGTCCTTCTCGTATTCGGTCGGGAGGAGATAGACGTTCACCCCGTTGCGCAGTTTGTAGGTCCGGGCACCGCAGAAGTAGGGCTTGGCCTTGGAGGCCTTGCTGCCCTTGAGGGTGGCGGGATCGAGGAAGGCCTCGGGGATCTCCTCGCCGGCGTTCTGCGCCAGGTCGGCATTCTCCACCTCGTCGATGATGGCCTGGAACGCCTCCGGGGCCGGGTGCGTCAGGCCTTCCTTCTCCGGGGCCTGGTAGATGACGACCATATTCTCGCGCGTGATCAGCTGCGGAGCGAGCTGGTTGATCACATCGGCGCTCAGCTGCTGGAGGAGCACCTGTACGTACTGGTACTCCGTCTGCGGATCCAGGAAACTCTTGTTGTCGAAGAAGTGGTTGATCATCGGCATCACGAATTCGGCGTTCTTGCGGCTCTCAGCCTGCTTGGCGGCGGATTCGTACTGGGAGAGGATCTCGACCTTGGCGCGTTCGATTTCGGCGTCGGTGAGCCCGAAACGGCGGAGTTTCTCCGCCTCGAGCAGGCCGGCCTTGAAGGCGGTCAACGCCTCGCCGTCTTTGCAGGCCACCGAATTCTGGACCACGTCGGCGGTCTCGCAAAGGCTGCCGATATTGAAGCCGGCTGCGATGAAAGGCGGGTTGCTCTGGGCGGCGATGTCGTTGAGGCGCTCGTTCATCACCTGGACGATGATATTCTCGACCAGGTCGGTCATCAGGCCCACGGCGGTGCTGTTGAGGGCCTCGGGACGGGCCTCGCTGCGCCAGTAGGTGGCCACGACGCTGTTGCTCAGTTCGGGGTCGGTGAGCACGGCGATGGCCGGCTTCTCATTGACCGGGATGGAGATGAGCTCTTTCTGTCTGGGATTCTCCGGCGCGGGAATGTCCGCGAAGGTGCGCTTGATACAAGCCTCCACGTAATCCGGGTCGATGTCGCCGACCACGATCAAGGCCTGCATATCCGGGCGGTACCAGGTATGGTAGAAGCTGGTCAGGCTCTCGGGCTTGAAGGTCTTGAGATTCTCCTCCGAGCCGATAATGGTCGTGGTGGCGTATTTGGTGTCGCCGTAGAGGTAGGGGTTGCTCGCCTCGCGCAGGCGCCACTGGGCGTTGTTGCGGGAGCGTTTCTCCTCGAGGATGACGCCGCGCTCCTTGTCGATTTCCTCCGGATCACAGGTCACGAAGTGGGAGTAGTCGTGCATGATGAGGATACAGGTATCGACCACGGTGGGTCGCACGAGCGGTATGTTGTTGAGCAGGTAGATGGTCTGCTCCACGCCGGTGGAGGCGTTGACATTGCCGCCGAAGGAGGCGCCGATGCTCTCGAGCCAGTTCAGGATCCCCTTGCCGGGGAAATTCTTCGTGCCGTTGAAGCACATGTGCTCGAGGAAGTGGGCGAGGCCATCCTGGTCGGGCAGCTCCTGCAGGGCGCCGACATCGGTGGCGAGGTAGAACTCCGCCCGCTGGGCGGGCTTGTCGTTGTGGCGGATATAATAGGTGAGCCCGTTGTCGAGCTTGCCCACCCGGGCGGCCGGGTCGTTGGGAAGGTCCTGCATCTGCTGGGCCATTCCCAAAGCAGCAGCGCCCAAGAGCGCTGCTGCGATGATCAGGAATCTTTTCATAGACTGCATTGATTGCTCTTTGCTGGCAAAGATAATCAATATTTATTGAAAAACAATAATTAAATATTGTAATTCTGGAAAAATTTATTCTTTTCCTGCCAGTCGCTTGTAGGTGCCGAGGCGGACCTTGGCAAACTCCTCGGTCTTGGAGAGCAGCTCGGCTGCGCTGTCCGGGAAGAGTTTATACAGGGACGCGAAGCGGACCTCGCCCTTGAGGAAGTCCTGGAACTTGCTCCAGTCGGGCTCCTTGGAGTCGAGCGTGAACGGGTTCTTGCCCTGCTCCTCGAGCGCCGGGTTGTAGCGGTAGAGGTGCCAGTAACCGCACTCGACGGCGAGCTTCTCCTCCTTCTGGCTCAGACCCATACCCGCCTTCAGGCCGTGGTTGATACACGGGGCGTAGGCGATGATCAGGGACGGGCCGTCGTAGGCTTCGGCTTCCTTGATGGCGTTCATGTACTGGACCGGGCTGGCGCCCATGGCGACCTGGGCCACATAGACGTAGCCGTAGCTCATCGCCATCATGCCGAGATCCTTCTTGCGGATCTTCTTGCCGGAGGCGGCGAACTTGGCGATGGCGCCGACCGGGGTGGCCTTGGAGGACTGTCCGCCGGTGTTGGAGTACACCTCGGTGTCGAGCACCAGGATGTTGACATTCTCGCCACTGGCGAGCACGTGGTCGAGTCCGCCGTAACCGATGTCGTAGGAGGCACCGTCACCGCCGAAGATCCACTGGCTGCGGGCCGGGATGTACTGCTTGAGCTGCAGGAGGGACTTGCAGGTCTCGCAGTTGCAGGCTTCCATCAGCGGGACGAGCTTGTCGGCCACCTCGCGGGTGTTGGCGTAGTCCTTCGGCTTGTCGAGCCACTGCTGCATCAGGGCCTTGATCTCATCGGAGCAGCATTCGCACTGGAGCCCCTTCGCCATCAGGGCGGCGACGGTCTCGCGGACGCGGTCGGAGCCGAGGTGCATACCGAGACCGAACTCGCAGAAGTCCTCGAACAGGGAGTTCTGCCAGGCCGGGCCGTGGCCCTGGGCGTCGGTGCAGTACGGGGAGGCAGGGAAGGAAGCGCCGTAGATGGAGGAGCAGCCCGTAGCGTTCGCGATCATCATATGGTCGCCGAACAGCTGGGTGATGTTCTTGATGTACGGGGTCTCGCCGCAACCTGCGCAGGCGCCGGAGAACTCGAACAGCGGCTGGGCGAACTGGGCGGCCTTCATGTTGGACTTGGGATCGAACGGGGTCTTGTAACCCACCTTGGCGTTGAGGTAGTCGAACGCGGCCTGATCGGCCTCGTGGCCCATGTACGGGACCATGGCGAGGGCCTTGTCCTTGGCGAGGCAGACGTCCACGCAGTTGCCGCAACCGGTACAGTCGGCCACGGACACGGCGATCGTGTACTTGTACTGCTTGAGGTTGGCCTTGCCGTCGGTGACCTTGGCACCCTGGGCGGCGGCAGCGGCGGCCTCCTCCTCGGTCATCAGGAACGGGCGGATGGCGGCGTGCGGGCAGACGAAGGCGCAGGTGTTGCACTGGATACACTTGTCGGCATCCCAGACGGGCACGTTCACGGCCACGCCGCGCTTCTCATAAGCGGCGGTGCCGGCGGGCATCGTACCGTCCTGATAGGGCAGGAAGGCGCTCACCGGGAGGGTGTCGCCGGCCTGGGCGTTGACCACGTCGGCGATCTCCTTGACGAACGGCGTCGCGAGACGGCCGGCGTTGGGGTTGGTGAACTTGGCGTTGATCTCGGCCCACTCGGCGGGGACGTGCACCTGGGTGTACTCGCCGCCGCGGTCGATGGCCGCGTAGTTCATGTTGACCACGTTCTCACCCTTCTTGCCGTAAGACTTGAGGGCGGCATCCTTCATGTACTTGATCGCGTCGTCCACCGGGATGATGCCGGTGATGCGGAAGAAGGCGCTCTGCAGGATGGTGTTGGTCCTGCCGCCGAGGCCGATCTCCTGGGCGATCTTGGTGGCGTTGATGATGTAGAGCTTGATGTGCTTGCGCCCGATCACGGCCTTGACGGCGTCCGGGATGCGCTTGATGGTCTCCTCTTCGTTCCACAGGGAGTTGAGCAGGAAGCTGCCGCCCTCCTTGATGCCCTTCAGCACGTCATACTTTTCGAGGTAGGACGGGACGTGGCAGGCCACGAAATCCGGGGTGCCCACCAGGTACGGGGCCTTGATCGGCTTCTTGCCGAAACGCAGGTGCGAGCAGGTGTAGCCGCCGGACTTCTTGGAGTCGTAGTCGAAGTAGGCCTGGCTGTAGAGGTCGGTGTGCGTACCGATGATCTTGATCGTGTTCTTGTTGGCGCCGACGGTACCGTCGGAACCGAGGCCGTAGAACTTGCACTCGGTGGTGCCCTTCTTCACGATGGAGACCTCGCCTTTGGTCGGGAGGCTCTTGAAGGTCACGTCGTCCACGATGCCGATGGTGAAGTCGGCCTTCGGGGCCTTGCGCTCGAGGTTGTCGAAGACGGCGATGATCTGCGCCGGGGTGGTGTCCTTGGAGGAGAGACCATAGCGGCCGCCGATCACCAGCGGGGCGTTCTCCTTGCCCTGGAAGAGGGCCTTGACATCCAGGAAGAGCGGCTCGCCGAGGGCGCCGGGCTCCTTGGTGCGGTCGAGGACCGCAATCTTGGTGACGGTCTTCGGGAGGACCTTGAGGAAGTACTTCTCGGAGAACGGACGATAGAGGTGCACGGTCACGACGCCGAACTTGCGTCCCTGCTCGGCGAGGTAGTCGATCGTCTCCTTGATGGTCTCGGTGACGGAGCCCATGGCCACGATGATGCACTCGGCATCCTTGGCGCCATAGTACTCGAACGGACGGTAGGTGCGGCCGGTCAGTTCGCCGATCTCGCCCATGTAGCGGGCCACGATGTCCGGGACGGCCTCATAGGCCTGGTTGCGGGACTCGACGGCCTGGAAGTACACGTCGCCGTTCTGGGCGGTGCCGCGGGTGACGGGGGACTCCGGGTTCAATGCGCGGGCGCGGAAATTCTCCAGACCCTTCTCGCTGACCATCTTCTTGAGTTCGGCCTCGTCGATGGCCTCGATCTTCTGGACCTCGTGGGAGGTGCGGAAGCCGTCGAAGAAATGCAGGAAAGGCAGGGAGGACTTGATGGAGCTCAGGTGCGCCACGGCGGCGATGTCCTGGGCCTCCTGCACGGAGCTGGAGGCAAGCATCGCGAAGCCGGTCTGGCGGCAGGCCATCACGTCCTGGTGGTCGCCGAAGATGGAGAGTGCGTGCGACGCCAGGGCACGTGCGGACACGTGGAAGACGGCAGGCAGCAACTCGCCGGCGATCTTGTACATATTCGGAATCATCAGGAGAAGACCCTGGGAAGCGGTGAAGGTGGTCGTCAGTGCGCCGGCCTGCAGGGAACCGTGCACGGCACCCGCGGCGCCGGCCTCGCTCTGCATTTCGGTGACCTTGACGGTCTCTCCCCAAAGGTTCTTCTTGCCGTGGGCAGCCCATTCGTCAACGTTTTCCGCCATGGTGGAGGAAGGCGTAATGGGGTAGATGGCAGCGTGCTCGCTGAACAGGTAAGCGATGTTCGACGCTGCCTGGTTACCATCACAGGTGATGAATTTCTTTTCTTTTGCCATAGTGATTGTAGATAGAGTTTTAGTATGTTTTGTTTGATTTCTGTCCCTGGAGGGTATAATCACACAAATATACAAAGAAATCCCGGATTTCCGTCCGGGATTTCCAAAAGATGCAAAGAAATTACAACCTGTCTGCGAGCTTGCTGACTTCGCTGGCGGCGAGCAGGTAGCATCCGGTGCCGAAGTCCTCGAAGTCGGGGATGCGGTCGTAGGTCACGGGCTGGGCCTCTTTCGGCTCCTTGCCGGAGCCCTGGGAGTAGCCGATGAAACCGTTGGGATGGATGCAGACCCGGTTGAGGCCGTTCCAGCCGCGGGCGACGACGGGCAGGTAGGTCGCGGCGTCGAGCCGGCCGGTGTTGATGCCCCATGCCAGTCCGTAGAGGAAGAGGGAAGTACCCGTGGCCTCGGGGCCGCCGAAATCGTCGGGATCGGCGATGGAAGGATTCCAGGTGCCGTCGGCGCGCTGGTACTTCACGATGGCCTTGCAGAAGTCCAGGAAGTCCTTCTCATATACGGCGCGGTGCGGGTCGTTCGCAGGAAGTTCGCTGAGAACGCGCGCGAAAGCGGCGATCACCCAGCCGTTGCCGCGGCCCCAGTAGCAATTCTTGCCGTTGGGGGTGGTGTAGGGCGGGCAGAAGTCCTTGTCGCGCCACCACAGGCCCTCCTCCTTGTTGAGGAAGCGCTCGCGGGCCCAGTTGTACATCTGCCAGGCTTTCTCGAAGTACTCCGGCTTGTTCATCGTCACGCCGTACTTGATCAGCACGGGCATGCCCATCTGGATGGCGTCGATCCAGGTCCAGTCGGCGACGGCCTCCTCGGACGCGAGGATGTTCTCCATGCACTTGGTCACGTTGGCGATCATCTTCTCCTGCCCGTAGATGCGGTACATATCGATGTAGGCCTGCGAGCAGCAGTAGTTGTCGGCGTTGCGGGTGAGGGTCTGGCCGTTGCGCATGTTCCAGTCGAACTTGTCGCCCCAGTCCATCGTATAGTCCAGGTAGCGCTGTTGCGGGTCCACCCCGTAGAGAGCCATCAGGCCTTCGTAATAGACGCCGCGCGTCCAGATGTTGCCTTCATAGACCCGGCGGCGGGACGGGAACGGGACCACGCGGAGTGGGTCGGGATACTTGTTCATGAAATAATCGTTGACCCGGCGCGCCTGGGCGAGGACGGCCTCGGAGGAGGGGACGTCGTAGTGGACCGGGATGAGGTTCACCTCCGAGCAGAGGCCCGAAGGATCCGTCTCCCAGCCGTCGAAGGTCCGGGGACCGAGGGTGTTGATGTTGGCGTCCTTGAAGATGCGCCAGTTGACCCCGCGGCGGTCGTAGTCGGCGATGCGGTTGGACTGCAGGTTGGTCACATAGACCTCCAGCAGGTTGATGCCGGGCTTGAGGTATTTCCCGACGGGAATGCGGAACGGCACGCACCAGACGGTGCCGACGCTCTCTCCGTTGATGAATACGCGGGCGCTCTCGCGCACGTCGCCCAGGTCGAGGATCCAGTCGTCGGCCTCCTCGGGATGGAGCAGGTCGATGGCGGAGGAATAGAGGGCGGTGCCGAAGTTGATCTTGGCGGCCTCGATGCGGAGCTTGGTCCAGTCCTGCGGCTTGTCGGTGAAGAAGTTGCCGGGGATGGCGGGATCGCTCTTCGGGAAGGAGATGTTCCAGGCGCGGTCGATGGCGACGGCCTCGCCATAAGCGGCGGCATAGGCCCAGTCGGGGGCCTCGATCTTGCCGGGGAAGGTCTTGATGAGGATGGACTGTCCGGGCTGCAGCTGCAGGCGGATCTCCGCGCAGCCGTCGGCGGCGGTGCGCACCTGGGCGCGTCCGCTCTTGCCGGACACGGCGTCGTAGAGCATCGCGGCGGCGGCCGGCGTGGCGAGTTTCACCCAGCCGTCCACGGGGTTGTCCTTGAGCATCGCGGCGAAATAGTTCCAGCCGCCGGCCTCGTTGCGCCGGCGGATCATCTGGCCGCCCAGTTCGCCTTTGAAGGTCTCGGGCTTGTAGGCGGCGAAGACCTTCTCGATGGTCGTGGGCTTGCCCAGGCCCTTGACGGCCTTCTTGAACTCCTTGCGGCGGGCGGCGAGGTCTTTCAGGCCGGGCACGTCCTTGGGCAGGTTGCCGATGATGTAGACGGGCACGCCCTTCGCGCGGAGCTCGGCGAGGCGCTTGACGGTCTCCACGGGCATCAGTTGCGTCGCGGGGACGATCACGGGCTTGTCGATCTCGTGCTCGAGGAGCTGCTTGTCGGAGATGTAGTCCGCATCGAAGCCGGCGGCCACGATGCCGTTCATCGCAGCTTTCACGTCGGGCATCGTCCGGCCCATCGAATGGATGTCGAACATCATGTAGGCGGTCTGCGTGCTGCTGCTCCACAGGTCATAGACCGGGAAGTAGAGGTAGAAGTCGCTGTCGGGGCTGCCGGCGGTCAGGAAGGCCTGGCAGCGCTCGATGTACTTGAACAGTTCCGGCGCATCCTTCCACATCCCGCCGGTGGGGGACATGTTGATGGAGGCGTAGAACATCCAGCCGGGGAACTCCGCTCCCTTCGGGGAGTAGGGCGCGCCGTGGAAATAGATGTGGTTGACGCCCGAGGCGAACATCTGGTCGATTTCCGGCTTGCACTGGCTCAGGGAGGTGCGGAAATGCTCGGTCATCCAGGTCAGGGTCTCGCTGGAGGTGTACTTCTTGCCGGCGACGTGGGCGGCCGAGGAAGCGAGCTTCAGCACGGCGGGATCGCCGTCGTTGGGCCGTCCGATCGGATCCTGGCGCAGGCCCGGGAACTCGAACACGCTGCGGCCGTAGGTCTCGCACTCGGGGATGTCCACGGCGGCATAGACGTCCAGCAGGTTGGCCGGGGAGCCGTGGGACTGGTTGCGCACCAGGGCGCCGTGGCTGTGGCACCAGGCAATCCAGGGATCGATGAAGTTCTCGACCAGCAGGGTGCCCAGGCACTCGCGGTAGTCCGCGATGGCCCGGTCGTAGTCGGTGATTTTGGCGGCATCCAGGCCCTGCGGCTGCGGGGGAGCCTGCGGCGCGGCGCCCTGGGGCCGTCCGCCGGCGGGCCGCCCTCCGGCTGCCATCTGGGCGCGCATCGCCTCCATCTGGCGCTGGCGCTCGGCCTGCTGGCGTTCCGCCTCGGCCTGCAACTGCTGCAGGTAGGGGGTGATGTCATAGCCGTAGCGCTCCCGGAAGATCTGGGCGAACTTCGGGGTCCAGTCGGCTCCGTACACCTCGTAGGAGTCATTGAAGAAGGTGTGCGGCCAGCGGGCTCCGCTCTGGGCGAAAGCCTTGTCGAAGCGGTCCAGATAGACTTTCAGGGCCTCCGGGTTGTAGTGGTCCATCACGAAACCTTCGCCGCCGGGGGCGGCGCGTTTGACCATCTGGCGGGTCTGGACGGACTGGATGCCCTCGGGCGTGACCTGCATCTTCTGGGCTGCCAGTTCCGGGGTGATCTGCGGTCCGCCGAAAGGCCAGCCGGTGCCGTTGTTGAGGTCGCATTCGAGACCGAGGCGGTCGGACTCCGAGACAAGCCACTTGTACATCTCCATCCATTTCGGGGAGAGATAGTCGATGTCGTTGGCCTCGTTGCCCTGCACGCCGTAGATCGGGGTTACCTCATAACCGCCGATGCCGGCCTTGGCGAACTCCTCGAGGTTGTAGGTCAGGCCTTCTTTGTCCACGGCGCTGCCGAGCCACCACCAGCGGACGAACGGTTTGTTCTCGTTGGTGGGTTTGTACCAGTCCGTACCCTGGGCGAAGGCCGCCGGAGCGGCGAGCAGGGCGAGGGCTGCGAGGATGGTGGATTTGGTATTCATGTTACTTCAAGTATTTGGCGAGGGGGTGATTGATCTTCCGCAGGCCTTCGGCGAAGGACGTGGCATTGCGCTCCGCGCCCTTGCGGGAGGTGTGCGTGTGGTCGTTCTTGTAGTACGACTTGGTGGCTTCCTGGCCGATGCTGTCGAAGAAGTCGGCGGAGATGTTGTGCATGTCGACATAGTCCACGCCGGTCTGCTTCACCACGTCGCGCAGCCAGATGCCGTAGAAGTCGTCGCGGCGCTCGATCTTGCCGTCCGGCCACTCGTTACGCGGGGTCACGCTCACGAGGATCGGGGTGCCGCCCTTCTCGCGCACGTCGTCGATGAACTTCCGGAGATACCAGCCGTAGGTGTAGATGACCTGGTATTTGCGCGTGTTGGGCATGAAGAAGTTCTCATTCTCGTCGGTATTGCCGGGGATTTCGGCGCGGAACGGAGACTGGTTGATGGGACCGAAATCGTTGTGGCCGAACTGGATCACCACGAAGTCGCCGGGCCGGATGCTGTTGTAGACGCGGTCCCAGCGGCCTTCGTCGAGGAAGGTGCGGGCGCTGCGTCCGGCGAGGCCGGCGTTGACCAGGTTGATCCGGGCCGGATCGAAGATGGTCTCCAGCACGCTGCCCCAGCCCCACATCCCGTCGGGCGCATTGTCGGAATTCTTGATGGTGCTGTCGCCCGTGACGATGAGGGCGGGCTTGCCGCTCTCGCGCTCGATGCCGAGGTTCGGCAGCTCCAGGGACTTGAGATATTTCTTGAGGTCACTCTCCTGGCAGTCGGCGATGCCGCGGGCCATGCAGTAGGCGTTGTGGGCCGCGCCGAAGGCGCTGGAGTGGATGTTGTCGTTGTAGAACATATAGTTGACCTTCTCCTTACTCCAGCTCTCGAAGTCGCGGGCGGAGATGTCCTCGAGGTCGATCACGGGGACCTTCTTCTCGGCGGCCACCTCGCGGATCCAGATGTTGTAGGAGTCGTTCTTGCGACGGACCTTGCCGTCGTCCCACTGGTTGCGGGGCGTGAGGGTCGAGAGGATGGGCGTGGCGCCCTTCGCACGGGTCTCGTCGATGTAGCGGCGCAGGTATTCGCCGTAGCTCAGCACGGTCTCAGTCTTGCCGTCGCGGCCGGTCACCTGCACGGTCTCCTTGCCGGAGCCGGGGATGGAGGAGCGGCCGAACGGGGTGTCGTAGGGGCCGCTGTCGTTGTGGCCGATCTGGATGATCACGTAGTCGCCCTTCTCCACGCCCTTGATCACGTCGGGCCACCAGTCGCGGTAAAAGGTGCGGCAGGAGAGCCCGCCGAGGGCGTGGTTCTCCACGGTGAGGCGGTCGGCATCGAACCAATCCTGGGCGTAGTAGCCCCAGCCCCACTGGCCGTTGTCGCCGTTGCCGCGGGTGCCGGTGCGGGTGGTCGAGTCGCCGACCAGGAAGAGCACGGGGTTATTGCCCTTGCGGGAACTGCCGGCCACGGGCCGCGCCGTCTTGGCAAGGTCCAGCGAGTCGGGGGTATTGTCGCGGTAGCTGTTGTCCTGGCGCATGGCCTGCGGCGGACGCTGTCCCTGCGGATTCTGACCCTGAGGAGGCCGCTGACCCTGCGGGTTCTGGCCCTGCTGCATCTGCTGCATCATCTGCATGAACTGCTGCATCTGCTCGGGGGTGAACTGGCCCTGCTGGGGCGGGCCCTGCGGGGGACGTTGGCCCTGCGGAGCGCCCTGCGGCGGGCGCTGCCCCTGCTGCATCTGCGGCGGGACCTGGCCCTGGCGGGGACGGTCGGGCGTTCCGTTGGGGTTGCCGACCGGGCCCTGCGGGACCGTCTGCATCCGCTGGCGGCCGATGATCACGGAGTCCAGCAGCACGTCCGTCAGCAGATACTGCGGCTCCTTGACCTTGATACCCTTGACGGTGGTGCCGCGGAACTTGCCGTTCAGCTCCTCGCCGAAATAAAAACCGGTCTCGGGCGGCTGGTTGTAGCAGACATTCTCCGTGGCGATGCTCGTGCGGTACACGGGATCCTCCAGGAAGGTGTGGAAACGGTACTTCGTCGGAATGGTGGAGACATACAAACGCAGCTCCTTGCCGTCCGCGGAGCGCAGCAGCACCTCCTCGCGCCAGTCGCCGTAGAGGTCGCCGGAGATGGCCGGGTTGGACTTGGTGCCGTTGTTGATCTGGGTGCCCTCGAACTCCTGGAGGACTTCCACCGCCTTGGTCTGCGGATTGAGTTTCTGCACGTGGGTGCGGTCCATGAGCTCGCGGCTCAGGTCACCGTCCCACCACACGGCGAAGTTGACGGAGTTCGGCTGCGGGCCGATGATATCGCCCTTGTAGTTGCGCATGCCGCCGGAAGCGCTGGTCCACATCTCCCAGCCGGGGTTGGTGGGATCGGCGTCGATGGCCATCGAGCGGCCCACGTCGGTGTTGGACGGGACCCGGTAGATGATCTTGCCGGTGGCGGCGTCCACGAGGGCGGAGCCCACGCCCCGGGTCTCGTGGCCGATCCAGACCTGCAGTTTCGGGCTGCCGGGGATCATGGCGCCGAGGTGCATCGCGTCGCCGTGGCCCAGGCCGTTGCTGTACAGGCCCGTGCCGTCGTTGTCGATGCAGCAGGAGCCGTAGATGATCTCGTCACTGCCGTCGCCGTCCACGTCGGCGGCGCGCAAGTTGTGGTTGCCCTGGCCATCCCAGGCGGCCAGCGAAGGATCGCTGTGCGAATCGAAGAACCAGCGCAACTTGAGCTCCTTGCCGTCCCAGTCCCAGGCAGCCAGCGTGGCGCGGGTGTAATAGCCGCGGCACATCACCGCGCTCGGGCGGGAGCCGTCCAGGTAGGCGACAGTGGCCAGGTAGCGATCGGAGCGGTTGGCATTGCGGTCGCCCCAGGAGCCGTTCTCACCGCGTCCCGGGACATAGTCGACCGTGGCCATCGCGGCACCGGTACGGCCGTTGAAGACGGTCAGGTACTCGTTGCCCTTCATGATGCGGCCCAGGGTGCCGCTCTTGTGCTCGCGGTAGTCGGCATCGGGGTCGCCGATCACCTTGCCGGTGCCGTCCTTGGTGGCGTCGGAGGTCTTGCAGACCATCTCCGCGCAGCCGTCGCCGTCGAGGTCGTAGACGATGAACTGGGTGTAGTGGGCGCCGGCCCGGATGTTGCGGCCCAGATCGACCCGCCACAGGCGTTCGCCCGTGAGCTTGATGCAGTCGATATAGACCTCGCCGGTGTAGCCGTTGTGGGCGTTGTCGTGGGAGTTGGAGGGGTCCCATTTGATGAAGAACTCATACTCGCCGTCCCCGTCCACGTCGCCCACGGAGCAGTCGTTGGCCGTATAAACGGCCCGTTCGCCGTTGGGCATGATGCGCTCAAAAGGAGCTTGGATGGGGATGGGAATATAGCCTTCGGGAGCGCCTGCGGGCAGCACGAAGCGGCCCGACTTGCCCGCACCGGAGGCCGGCCGGACCTCATAGGCGGCCGCGGCCGCGGAGGCGTTGGCATCGACGAAGAAGGTCACGTCGGCGATGGGTTTGGGGTTGACCTTGACGCCGTCACGGAAGACGTTGAACTTGATGTTCGCGGGGTCCTGGCTCAGGTAGCGCCAGGTCACGAACACTTCGGTGGGGCTCTTGCGCACGGCGACGACGCCGCGCCCGAGGTCCTCCATCTTCAGCTTGCTGAAGTCATAGGCCGTCTGCGCCGTCGCTACGAGCGCGGCCAGGCAGAGAAACAGGATGGTCAGGAGTCTTTTTTTCATATTATACTGAACGGTTATTGGAAATCGAACCAGACTTTCATCCGGAGACCTTCATCGCCGGACTTGATGCGGATGTTGCCGGGCTGGCTGTGCGGGCCCTGCTGGGGGATGGGCTTGAAGCTCTTGATGGCCTGGATGTCGAGCAGCAGGGAGATGTCGCCCTCGGGCAGGATAGGGAAGAATTTGGTGAACGAGCCGGGGACCTCATCCGGGTTATAGACCTTCACGAAGAGGCCGTCGGTCTCGCTGTAGAGGGTGAGCGGAGCCGTGTCGGACTCGAGTTTCGCCCAATAGACGTTGCCGTGGTAGCCCTTGAACTCGGGATACTCGAGCTTGCCCTTGCCGGCGCGGCCGGTCACGGTCTCGTTGTAGCCCTTCTCCCAGAGGTCGATGTTGTGGCCCCGCTGGCGGTTTTTCCAGACGCGGTACGGCCCGCGGCCGAGCCACTGCATGCCCTTGACATTCTCTTTCGGATAGTCGAAGGTGAAGCCGAGGTCGAGGACGTCGGTGTCCATGAAGCCGTCATCGAAGCCGCCCCGCACCCCGCCGTTGTCGCGGTTGAGCAGGAGGGCGTCCATACCCAGCTTGCCGTCGGGCTTGAGCCGCCAGACGATGGAATCCACGGCGCCGAGGTAGCGGGCCACGAAGACGGCCTCATTGCCCTCGATGCGGGATTTCGCATCGACGAGGCGGTATTTGATGCCGACGGGGCGCATCTTGCCGAAGGGAACGGCCTTGCCGCCCACGCGGATCTCGCCGAGATCGCCCGTGTTGGCGTTGAAGTCCACTTCCACCTTGCCGGCGCTCAAGGTATGGATGGAGTCGCGCACCGCCGTGCGGGCCGCGCTGCCCGTGCCGAATACGCGGTGTGCGGCGAGGTAGTCGCCCGCGTAGTGGATCGGCCAGGTCCAGGTGCAGATGCTCTCGCCGTGTTCGTCGGTGGCTTCCAATTCCAGGAGGTCGCCGCCGAAGAAGCCGGCGGGCAGGTTCATATGCATGATGCCGGTGGTGCCGGGCATCAGGGCGGGCACCGGGATGCTGCCGCTCGCGAGGATGGTGGACGCGGCGCCCTCGGCGGGCGTGCCGAGCCGCTTGACGCGGTACTGCATCGTGCAGCGGTCGAGCTGCGTGAAGAGGTATTTGTTGGTCACGTAGAAGTCACCCTTCCAGGAAGGGGTGATCAGGAGCTTGCGGAACTGGATGGGGGCCCAGATCTCGCGGATGGCCCAGAAACTGCCCTCCTTCTCGCGGTAGGGACCCACGATGCCGTCGTTGCCCTGGTCCATGTTGGTGTCCAGGATGCCGTCCTTGTCGGTGCGGACCACGGCCTCGTCTACGAAAGCCCAGATGAAGCCGCCGGCGAAGAGCGGATGGGCGCTCCAGCTCTCCCAGAAATCCTCCAGGCCGGCGCCGCCGCCCTGGTCGGAATTGGTGTGCATGAATTCCGTGGGCATGAAGACCCGGTAGCCGTTGGTGAAGCGGGCCACGCCGGTCAGGTAGGTCGGGTAGTGGTGGGTGTCGAGGTCATCGAAATCCGCCCAGGGGTGGATGAGGTGGCGCTTCTGCGGGTCGAACTTTGCGAAGAGGGGATCGAGGTTCGTGTTCCAGCCGCCCTCGTTGCCGTTGTCCCAGATGATGACGCTGGGGTGGTTGACATCGCGCTTGACCATCTCTTCGACCAGCTGCGCGCCAACCACGTCGTCATAGCGGCCGTGCCAGCCGGCCAGTTCGTCGAGGTAGAAGATACCCAGCGAGTCGCAGGCGTCCAGGAAGTGGTCGTCCGGGGGATAGTGCGAGCGGATGGCGTTCATGTTCATCTGCTTGACCAGTTTCGCGTCGGAACGGCTGATCGCAGGCGAGGAGCAGCGGCCGCCCTCCGGATGGAAGACGTGGCGGTTCACACCCTTGAGCACCACCTTGACGTCGTTGACATACAGGCCGTCACGGGGCCGGAGTTCCACGGTGCGGAAGCCCACGCGGGTATTCACCTCGTGCAGGACATTGCCCTTGGGGCAGATAAGTTCGATCTTGAGCACATAGAGATTGGGATGCTCGCATTCCCAGGGCGCGATCCCGTCCCAGCGGAGGCTGTGGCGCTCCTGCAGCGGGAAGGTGCGGCTCGCGAAACTGCCCTGCGGTGCGGTCAGCGGGCTGAGGGAATAGCGCACGCTCGAGCCCTCGGGCGCATTCTCGACCTCCAGGTCCACGGTCATCGATCCGTCGGCGCGGGCGTCGATGGCGTGGTGGGCGATGTGCTCGGGGGCCGTGGCCGTCAGGTAGACGGGGCGGTAGATACCGCCGAAGTTCCACCAGTCGGCGCGGCGCTCGGCGTTGTTGACCGAGGCGTTGGCGGACTCTTTGTGGACGGTCACCTCCAGTTTGTTGGTGCCGCCATATTTGAGGAGTTTGGAGATATCGTAGGAGAAACGATAGAAACTTCCCTGGTGCACGGGCCCCGCGCTCTTGCCGTTGATGAGGACTTCCGTGTCCGTCATCACGCCTTCGAAGACGATGCGCACGTCGCGGCCGCGCCAGGAAGCGGGCACCTTGAAATTGTAGCGGTACTCGCCGTATTCGCTGAGGGGCCTGACCCCGAAGCCGGCGGAGAATCCGTAGGTGTACTGGCCGTAGCCCTGGAGCTCCCACTGCGAGGGGACCTCGATGGTGCTCCATTTGCCGCTGTTCTGCCCGTCGGAGCAGCGGAATTGCCAGGTGCGGGTGTCGTCCAGGCCCGTACCGGACAGGTAGAGGGTTTGCGTTTGCTGTGCCATCGCGCCCAGGCAGCCCAGGCTCAGCGCAAGCAGGCAAAAGAATCGGTTTAGCATAGATATGGATTGTTTGGTGTTACGGTGGTTGTCATATCAAATAGTAAATATACGAAAGTTTTACGGACTATCCACCTTTTTTTGCTAACTTGCGCTTCGAAACGACAAATCTAAAACCATGGCACGCTCTTTCAAGGCTCTTTTAGCCGCATTTTCCGCACTCCTGCTCATCTCCTGCAACGCTTCGAACCCCGACGATCCCTGGGCCCGCGCGGACCGCATCCTCGCCACGATGACCCGGGTCAGTTTCCCCGACCGGAGCGTAGACATTACCGATTTCGGCGCCGTCCCCGGCGACTCCACGAAGCTCGCCACCGAGGCCATCGCCAACGCCATCCTGGCGATGAACCAGGCCGGCGGCGGGGTGGTCGTCGTGCCCGAGGGTACCTTCTGGACCGGCCCCATCACGCTCAAGAGCAACGTCAACCTGCACCTCGCCGATGGTGCCGTGTTGAAGTTCAGCACCGATGTGAAGCAGTATTTCCCCGCCGTGCCGTCCCGCTGGGAAGGCATCGACTGCAACAATACCCACCCGCTGATCTACGCCTATGGCGAGACCAACATCGCCCTGACGGGCAACGGGACCATCGACGGCTGCGCCGCCTACACCAACTGGTGGGGCCGCGGGCAGTGGACCGAGCGCCGTCCCTGGCGGCTCGACCCCGCCGACCCGAATTCCCCGATGATGGAGGGCTCCCGCGTCCGCCTGCTGGCCTGGGGCGAGAGCGGCGCGCCGATGTATGAGCGCACCTACACCGAGGTGGACGGCCTGCGCCCGCAGACCATCCATTTCAACCGCTGCACCACCGTCCTGATCGAGGGCGTGACCCTGCTCAATTCGCCCTTCTGGGTGATCCACCCGCTGATGTGCAACGACCTGACCATCCGCGGCATCACGGCCAACAACAACGGTCCCAACGGCGACGGGTGCGACCCCGAGTCCTGCAAGAACGTCCTCATCGAGGACTGCGTCTTCAACACGGGTGACGACTGCATCGCCATCAAGAGCGGCCGCAACGAGGACGGCCGCAAATGGGGCATCCCGTCTGAGAATATCATCGTCCGCAACTGCACGATGGCCAACGGCCACGGCGGCGTGGTGATCGGCTCCGAGATCTCCGGCGGCTTCCGCGGCCTGTTCGTGGAGA